>DASSQL010000066.1:0-42261 GCA_035702525.1 Ornithinibacter sp.
CTTTGACGATCGTGACTAAGGGCTCGCATGCGTCCTGCAGCATAGGCAGCGTGGGTCAGCAGCGAGTCGCCTCAGAGGTGGCCAAGTGGCGGTCGCCGCACGACGTTTGGATCGACCACGCCACCCTGAGCGACTCAGACGCGGAGTGGTTGCATGACGTGCGCCGACTGACTCTGTGGGCTGTCCAACAACCTGCCGGCCTTCTGGGTCGCCTCCCGAACCTCGAGCTCCTCGATATCCGCGGTGGATCGGGTCCCGACATCGACGCGGTCGGTGGATGCGCGGCACTACGAGTGCTGGTGGTCAACCAGGTTCGAGGAATGAGGGACCTGCACTCCATCGAGTCTTTAGAGGGCCTCGAGTTCCTCAGCCTCTACGGCCTGCCCCAAGTCGCGGACCTTCCCTCAGCGGCGACTTTGACCGGCTTGGTTCGCGTCGAGCTTGGATCGATGAAGGGCCTTTCGTCGATCCGGCCTCTGCTTTCGGCACCCGGCCTTGAGGAGCTGCAGCTGCAGCGAGCGGTGCGGCTCAGCGATGACGATGTCGCCGCGATCGCGGACCACCCGACCCTGCGGCGCTTTGGCTGGTTCGCTGAGGACATTCCGGTGCGAGTGTGGCAACCCGTCGTCGCGGCCGTTGACCTTCCCGCACCGGAGGCCCTTAGACCTGAGGCCTGGCTGGACCAAAGGCCGACCTGAACTCTCGCTCAGCAGCGTGAGGCAGTTACCGCACATGCCGCTGGCAGGGTGCGTTTCGTCGCCGGTGGCCAGGATGAACTTGACCTGTTCGTGGTCACGGTAGATGACGATGAGGACGACGATGTCGCTGTTCCAGCCGATAACCCAGCAGTCGTCACGGTGAACGGCGGCAACGACAGCACAAACCCGGTCTAGGCACTCACCGACTACAGGAAAGCTCGTGCCGCTCCGGCCACACAGGCATGTTCCCTTCCCCGCGAGTCACCAACTCCGCTTGTCCTCCCTTCCATTCAAGGCTCCAGGTGTCGAAGTCGAAGGGTCGGTAGCCGTCGTCCGCGTCCCAGTAGCCCACCTTGCGGGTGCGGTGCTCGCCAGGGTCCAAGACGTGGATCTCTCCGCTACCCAACAGCAGGAATGAATGCTGCGCGACGACCACTCGGCAACCATCTGGGCCCGCAGGGTCCAGGACGAGGAATCGGGAGCCGAGATCAGGAAGCGAGGCCAGCGCGCACGAGAGCACCGCCGCCGCCGACAACACGACCACAAGGAACCGGACAAGGATCCGGCGCCACGAACGCCGCGGTAGCGCAGGAGGGCCGGAGTCGACGAGGACACGAACCAAGGACAGCAGTACGGCAATCCCCACCAAGCACCAGGCAATAGGTGCCGGACGGACGACGGTGCCCGCAAGGACGAGCAGCCGGTCCGTCGGGGCGGGAAGGTGGCCGACGACAACGGCCACCAGCAAAGACCCGACAGCCACCCATGTGAGCATCCGCCGGGCCAGCGCAGCACGTCGTGGTCTGTCCCCCATTGCCGGCACGTTATCGAGGGCCGGCGGCACACAAGAGCACCGGAGCGGAGCTCCACACGCTGCTCACGAGATCTTCACGTCCGACGCTGACGCCCTGTGTCGGTGGCACCGCGCGGACCGGCGCCACACGCCCCTCACCAAGCAGCCGCAATGCAAGGTTCGGACGTCCGGATCTGCCGCAGATCGGTGGTGCGCTCGCGGGTGCGGCCGGTCAGGGACCAGTGGCGAAGCTCATCGCGTACGGGACCTCACCACTCCCTGGGGTGAAGGTCACGAAGCGTTCGTTGGTGCCGTTACCCCACGCCATCGGGTCCCCTCGAAGGTCATGTCGAGGGTGACCTGGAGGGCCAGGCCGCGGTCGGGGGTGGGCTGGGCTCCGGTGACCGTGACGACCTTTCCGGCGGCCAGCTTGGGGGCGTCGGCGTCGCTGCAGGCGTTGGGGCCTTCACCGACGACGCCGCGGCTTGGGGGACCTTCGGCTGCTCGCCGAGCTAGAGTCGCCCACCGTGACAATCCCCGGGCTCCAGCTCACCTCCCCCACGGCCGAGCTCGCCCAGCAGTTCCTGACCTGGCGCCACCGACCCGACGTGACCCGCTGGTTCCTGCAGCAGCGCATCGAGGACACCGAGGAGTACGTCGCCGACTGGGCGGCGTACGACGACCACGATCACCACCGAGTCGTGGCCGTCCTCGACGGCGTGATGGTCGGCCAGGCGACCCTGGGGGTCGTGGACGGAATGGGGCAATCGGGTAACGAGGCGGAGTTCGTCGGCCGTGAGGGCCGACTCTCGTACTTCGTGCATCCGGACCACGCGGGCCGGGGCATCGCGACGACACTGGCGCGCGATGCGCTCGGGAATGCCTTCGGACGGTTAAGGCTCCGCAGGGTCCAGGCCGGCTGCTTCGCCGACAATGTCGCGTCGTGGCGGGTGCTGGAGAAGCTGGGGATGCGGCGCGAGCAGCACGGCCTCAAGGACTCCTTCCATGCCGAGCTCGGCTGGGTCGACGGCTACACCTATGCGGTGCTTGCCGAGGAGTGGCGAGGGTGAGCAGGGTGCGCGTCGGCGGATCTGCGCGTGCTGCACGACGTCCGGCTCACAGTGTGCGCGAAAGTCGGAGCCCAGCGTGAGTCGCGCCCGGACTGCGCCTTTCCCTTCGCACAGGGGGCTCAGTTGAACGTCCGCAACTGCCGCTGGTCGGAAGGTGGATAGGCGGCGGTGTGACTCACTAGCTGCGGAAGATGCGGAATGTCGTCCGGGACAGCGGTCCCCAGCAAGATCCTGGGCTCGTTCACCTCCCGCCCGCTCCGACTGGTCGCCCGCTTGGGCCGGACCCTGACCCAGTGGCTCACCGAGTTCCTCGGCTACTTCGATGGCGCGTCAAACGGCACCACCGAAGCCATCGATGGGCTGATCGAACTCCACCGCCGCATCGCCCGCGGCCTCCGCAACCCAGACAGTCACGGACTCCGGATGCTCCGCATCTGCGGCGGCCTCGACCACTAACCCCGCTCTCGTCGGTGAAGAGCCATGAAACCGGTGGACGATGCCCGCTGGTGAGCCGTCCCCATGGAAGGGAGTGCTTGCGCGACCGAATGCACACGCAACCTCAGACGGACGCGTTCACCGTCGCCGTCTGCCCGTCGGGCGACTCGAGGCCGAGCTCGACGAAAAGCGGGGCGACGACGGGAATCCAGACCGCGTATCGGCGGCCGCCGCCGAGCCCGCGCACGCGGACGACGTGGACCTGCCCGTCTGCGGGGAAGAACGGCAGCCCCGTCGAGATGCCGGAGAGCGGGAAGTCCGCGCTCGCCACGATGACGAGCGGCCGGAGCCGGTCGATCGGGGGACGGATGCCTGGTCCACCGACACCCGCTCCTCCCACCCCGCCGAGCGGCCCGAAGATCGGCCCGAACCGCCGCTTGAGCGCCCGGACGTGGAGGACGATCCCCGCCGCGGCTGCCGAGCTCGCGTCGGTCGTCATCGACACCAGGACGCCGGTCGGGCGGGAGACGGACCCGCTGATGGTGATCGTGAAGGGCGGCGGCGCCACCCAGCCGGGGACCGTGATCCTCCGCTCGGTCGCCCGCCCGAACGGGTCGATGAGCCGCACCGCGACGTCGACCGGGTCGGTCGCGACCGGCCTCTTGAACCAGAGGGCGACCGGCGAGCGGCCCGAGGAGCGGACGCCGCGTTCGAGGACGGGGCCGGTCGAGGCGGCACCCGGAGCCGTCGTGAGCGGCGTCTCCGCCAGGCCCTCGAATGCCGCGGGCAGGAGCACGTCCCCCGCGCCCGGTCCGCTGGTCGCGCCAATCCGGTGCGACCCGCTCGCGGTGGCACGCGCGGGCGCGCTCGTCGAGGTCCGGACGACGACGCCGCGGTGGTCCGCATCCCAGATGTCCGCCGTGAGCACGTCGAGGTCGGGCGGTCCGGCAGGCGGGACGATGACCGAGACGACGTCGGAGGCGTCCGAGATCTGCCCGCGGACCCCGTCGACGGGGAGGGAGTCGACCGGGCTGGCGACCGCGCGGACGAGCCACGGGTCCCACGCCGAGACGCCGAGGGCGCCGGTCCACGTCGCCTCGTACATCGGAGAACGGGTGACCGGGTCCCGGCCCACGGCGTCGACCGTCGGGTTCTGCGACGGCGTCGCGGCCTTCGGGCCGGTGGCGGCCGTCGCCACGGGGGACGCTACAGCCGGTCCCATCGACTCGCGGTCACGGGCCGCGGCTTCGGAGCGAGTCGCGAACACGAGGAACCGCGCGACGGGGATGCGGCTCGCCGAGTAGAAGCGGAGCGTCACCGTGCCGTCGTCGTTCGGGTCGGCGTAGACGACCGGCGGCGACGGCTTGCTCAGACGCGGCGCGATCGCGGCCTGGAGGTGCAGGTGCGCGGTCGCCGTCCCGGTCCCGGGCCACGGCGGCTCGATGCCGGTCATCGTCTGCGTCGTCACGGTGAACAGGTGGATGTCGGTCGATCCCTTGGGCAGCTGGACGTCGTGCTGGGTAGTCGCGCCGGGCACCTCCGCGAGCCGGCGGAATGCAGCGCGCCGCGCGGTCTCGCTCATCGCGTCGTAGGCGGCCCAGAGGGCGGCGAGCCGGAGGCCGGGCGAGGGTGGCGCATTCGACCCCGGGGGGACCGTCGGCTTCGTGTAGAGCACCCCGGCATGCTTGATGAGCGCCGTCTCCGAGACCTCCCAGACGATCGACGTGCGGACGGCCGCGCCTGCCGGCAGGGACCAGTGGACGCGGACGTGCGAGCAGCCCTCGGCATCGATCGTGCTCCCGAGCGGAACGCCGGGCGGCGCGGGCGGCGGCAGCGGCGTGACGGGGACAGGGCTCGCAGCGAATGCGCGGGCCGGGTTCGGCGGCTGCGGCACCCACGGCGTCGGTGAGGCCCCGACGGACAGATGGCTGCGAAGCCAGACCTGGACCCCCCAGCGCTGGGTCGGCGTCCAGTCGAGGGACGCGATCGGCACGGTCAGCGCGTAGCGGCGCCCGCCGTCGCCCTGACCCGGCCCGGGTGTCACCGCGCGCTCACCGTCGGCGGAGAGGCTGACGACGGTGCAACCGGACGGGGTCGGCGCATCGCTCGGGAAGGTCAGCTCGAAGTCGCGCCGGAAGCAGCCGAGCGGCGTCGCGAGGTCGGGGTCGAGCCCTCCGGGCGGCAGGGCGGCCGCGCTCGCCATCGGGTAGAACAGCGCCGCCCCGACGAGGTGCGCGGGCGTCCGCTCGCTCCAGTCGATTGCGGCCTCGAGGCGCAGCTCGGACGGGCAGGCGGCCGGGTTGCCGGTGAACTCGCTCTCGAGGGTGAGCGACACGACGCGCGGCGCCTGCGGCGCGGGCTCGCCCCCCGCGTACGGCACGTCGCGCCACGCCGACCACAGCCCGTGGATGTCGACGAGGGTCGCGGCGTAGCCGACCGAGCGCCCGCCGCTCCCGATCGGGATGTCCGCGGCCGCGTCGACGAAGGCGATCCGGTCGTGGTTGGGCTCTCCCTCGGGCGCGTCCGGGCTCAGCGTGAGCGGCCGGAAGCCGCCCGCGTCGCGGACGGGTGCGAGGCATTCGCTCGTCAGGGACGACTGCTCGTAGCGGGCGAGGACGCCCGCGGAGACCCGGCCGAAGCTGACCGTCGACGGCAGGGCGTCCCAGGACACCCGGATGCTCTCCCGCCACGGGGCGTTCGGCTGACGCGGGCCGACCAGCCCCGCGCGCTCGGAGGCCATCGCCGTCGGCGGCGCGGTCACGGTGTGCGGCCCGACGGCGGGGGCGTAGGCGGCGAAGGTCCCCTTGCCGCGCAACGGTGGTGGCGTCCGCGAGTAGTCGGCCGTCACCATGAAGTCGAGCCGGGAGGCGATGTCCGGCCAGCCGTCGAGCGGCAGCCTGGTCTCTGTCGTCCAGGTCGTCCCGAAGCCGGTCGCGAGGTTGAGGAGGGGGTCGGTCTGCGCCGGCAGGGTGAGGAGCGAGAGGGGCCGGATGACGGCGGAGGTGTCGAGGTCGGAGGTCTGGGTGCCACCGCTCGTGTCGCGGCTCGGACCGGCGACCGCGCGGGTCTCCTCCAGGGTCCGCTGGGTCCACTCGGGCACGCCCGCGGAGTAGAGCTGGACGAGCTCGGGCAGTAGCTGCTCGTGGACCTCCTTGAGCAGTGCCTCGGGGTCGGGCGACACCCATGGCGGCGCGGCCCGGCCGGTCTGGGTCATCGACGGCCAGCCGAGCGGCGGCATTCCGCGGACCAGCCGGTCGACGCCGGCGTCCCACGGCGGCTTGGGGTCGTGGACGAAGCCCTGGACGCGCGTGTCATAGTCGGTGACCGACCACGGCTGGTCGGCGGGCAGCCCGACGACCTCGATCCGGTCCCAGCCGGGGTCGTTGACGACGTCGACGAGGCTGCGAATGCGGGCGCTCGACACCGTCGCGTTGTCGACGCGGGCGAACGTCGCGCCGGAGCAGCGGAGCCGTACCTTCTGCGGTCCGATGCCGGCGGGGAGGACGGCGACGGCGAGGACGTCGGCGAGGGTCCCTCGAAGCCGGTGTAGCGTGACGCGGACCGGACGGCCCGAATCGAGCGGGGTCACGGACAGCTCGACGAGCGCCGCCTCGACGTGCCAGGCAGTGATCGGTGCCTCCCCCGAACCAGCCGAGATCGTCCGAGTCCCGACCTTGGTCAGCGCATCCTTGGGCACCCTCGCCCAGACGGTGAACGGCCCCCGGGGCACCCCGAGCCGCGGGTTGCAGGCCCACCAGATGTGCAGGTCGCGGGAGCGCCGCTTGGCCGCCTCCATCTGCTCCCCGGTGGGCATGAGCTTGTCGCTGAGTGGCGAGTGCTGCTCGTGCAGGTGGCGGACCTGGTCGTCCAGGACGCGTCCCCAGTCCAGCTGCATCGCCTCGGCGCGGAAGAGCCGGCTGCTCGCGAGGAGTGCCATCAGTCCTCCACCTCCCACGGGGCCCGGAGCAGGCCCATCCGGACGCACGTCTGGCGCTGCTCGGCGGCCGCGGCCAGGGGGTCGGCGGCGACGACGAGGTCGAGCCGCACCTCCGAGCCGCGGGACCCGGGGGCGAGGAGCGCGATGGCCCGGGTGCCGCCCGGGCAGCGGATGATGCGGCTCACCGTCGCGCGGGGAAGGTCACCGCCGACGACAGGCGCGGTGCTCGGCTGGAGCGCGAGCCAGTCCTTCCGGACGCCCTTCCACCACTTGTGCGTCGGGTCGCTCTGGTCGATCGGGCCGGTGACGACCTCAGGCATGACCCGCGAGCGCCACAGCGGCTCACTGCATTCGACGACGAGGGCCACGGGCTGCGGGGTCGCGTCGCCGGACCAGAGCACCTCGACGGCGGGGTAGGACGGGACCTCGGGCACGGTGAGCCCGGCCGCCTGGTAGGCCGTGTCGACCTGGTCGCCGGTCGGCGCGGTCGGCAGCGCGGACAGGGCGGAGCCGGTGGGGACCAGCCGGCCGCGGACGGTCGCTGGGCCGACGAAGGAGACGAGGTCGGCGAGCCCGAGGAAGCGCGAGGTCGTGAAGCCGATGCGGTGGATGCGGTTGTCCGTCGAGACCGACTCGCTCGCCGCGACCGCATGGATGTCGACGAGGTAGTCGGTGAGCGGCTCGAAGTCGTAGGGCAGCGTGAGGATGTCCTGGAGGACGCGCTCGCCGCTCGTGTCGATGCATGGCATCCCACCGGTGGCCGAGACGTCCCGGACCGTCTCCTCCCACGGCGTCATGAGGACGAGGTCCATGGACGGCGTCAGGAGGGCCTCGGGGTCGAGGGTGATGTCGTAGGCCGAGCCGGGGTCGGAGGATCCGGGGGCCGGCGGGTGGTTGCCGGAGGCGGCGCGGACGACGGCCTTGAGTGAGCGGCCGTGGGCGTCGTAGAGGGCGGCGACCTTCTGCGTCGCGAAGGCGATGCGGACGGGCTCGCGGCAGAAGACGCCGACGTCGTCCATGCCGGGGGCGGTCGCGACGAGCCACGGCGAGAGGACCTTCGGGTAGGCCGATGCGGCCGCGGTGCGGAACTGGAAGGACTGGGTGACGGCCGGCTGCGTCGTGCCCGTGTCGCCGGGGTTGGGCCGCGCGTCCTGCTTCCTCCACTGCGCCTGCCAGGTGACCGAGACGGTCCAGGTCTGGCCCGGCTGGAGGAGCGCACGGTCGTCCGGGTCCTGGGTGAGCGCCGTCTCGAGGGCGTCCTGGTCGGCGGTCGTCTGGGTCGTGTCCCAGTCTTCGCGCCACGCCTCGGAGGCGACGAGGGCGGTGGCGGCGACGACGTAGAACGGTTCGTCGAGCTTGGCGGCGATCGCGGGCTCCCAGCCGATGACGATGCTGTCGGTGCCATCGGGGAGCTTCTCGAGGTCGACGAGGACGAACATGAGGCCCTGCTTCGCGGCGACCCGCAGGCGTGCGGCGTAGGTCGCGGCCCGGAGGACCGGGTCAGCCCACGGGCCAGTCGTGTCGAGCCACTGCGGCGGCACGGGGTGGGTGGCCGAGACGAGGTCGGACCCGCCGACGTGGTGCTCGTCGAGGGTCGTGCCGTCGGCGGCCTCGGACCGCAGGACCAGCCCGCCGCCCATCGCGCGTTCGGGGACGAGGAGGAGGAAGGTCGCCCCGGACAGGCCGGCTCCCGGGCGGAACCGGACGGCGTCGCGCAGGTCGTGCGGCGTGAAGCCGAGCCGCGACCATGCCTCCTTGACCTCGGCCCGGTCGTCTTCGGTGCCGTAGGGCGCCGGGTCGGTCGCGTCGCGGCGGGGACTGCGCAGGACCGCCCCCCGGCAGCCGACGCCCTGGTCGCCGGTGTCCGCGCTCCACGCCGTCGTCGCCCGCGTCGCCATGACGTCGGCGAGCGGGACGCCGGAGTCGATGAGCGCGTACGTCGCCTCATCGGTCGGCGTCCACGCGGAGGCCGACGCACTGGGTGTCGCCAACGTGGCCGGTGCGAATGCCCTGCTCAGCCGCCCCGTCGTCCGGCCTGGCGTCCGCGGGCACGGCACCGCGTCGGCGAGGACGACGGCCGGGTCGGTGCCCTGGAGGAGGTCGACTTCCGCGTCGCCGGAGCGCCACGGCTCGGTCACGTGGACGCGGCCGTCGACCGGCTCGGAGCGGACGGTGTCGGGCGGGTCGGGCCACGGGATGCCGTCGAGCCGCCAGCCGGGGACGCTCGGCCCGGCCGGCTTGCGGTCGAAGGTCCAGAGCACCGGCGCGGCCGGGGCCGCGGGGTGGCAGACAGTCCCCCAGCGCTCGGTCACCTGCGTCGTCAGCTGCTCGCCGTAGGGGATGGCGCGGGAGAAGGGCGTCGGCACCCAGTTGAGGAGGGCGAGCGCGGTCGTCGGGACGGACGTCCCGGTCGGCGCGCCGGTCCACCACGTGCTCGGCGTCTTGCCGGTCGGCGATGGCGGGATGAAGGCGCCGCCGGTCAGCGTGACGGCCGAGACGTCGTAGCGCCACCACCGGTCGCCGATGCGCATCCACGGGTTGGCCGTGGCGCCGTTGATGCCCTTGGGGTCGCCGCCGAGCACGCCGTTGGCCGCCACCCGCGGGGGCGTCGTGAAGGTGAGGACGGGGACCGCGTCGAGCGGGACGACCGGGAGGGCCGGCGGGTTGGACGCGGAGGTGTCGACGCCGTCGCCGATCTTCGCGTCGATCGCGCGCTCGGTCGCGGTGCCCTCGACGAGCGCCGGCGAGCGCGAGACGAGGGCGAGGCCGGCGACGAGCGGCTTGGCCGTCGGGTTGTCCTCGGGCTCGGCGCCGATCGTCAGGGAGACGCAGCCCTTGATCTCGAAGAAGAAGAGGTCGATCGACCCGCAGACCTCGCCGTGGATGTAGGGGTCGTCGTGGACGACGCCGCCGATCGTCCGCTTGCCGACCATGACGGTCAGCTCGGCGGACGCGCCGATGCTGATGATGAAGAGGCGCAGCTCGCCACGGGCGTAGATCTTGCCGGCGATGAAGAACGGGTCGAAGCCGACGAGGGCGTCGAAGCCGGCGGCGACCTCGAGGTAGAGGCCGACGGCCTTGCTCCCCATGAGGACGGCGCTGATGTGGAAGCCGGTCGCGATCGCCAGACCGCTCCCGACGGCCGGGAATCCGTCGACCGGCAGCTGCGCGTGGGTGATCCCGTTGCCGTGGATCATGAGGTAGCCGCTGCCGCTGATGACCTCGAGGACCTCGACGGTGACCCGGTCCTGGTAGTTGCCGAGCTCGACGAGCCAGCCCTCCACGTCGTTCGTGTCGAAGAAGGCGGTCACCGGTACCCGGATCTTGAGAATGCTCTCGATCTCGTACTCGGCGACGATCCCGATCGTGATCGTCCCGCGGCCGAAGTCGAGGTCGAGGACGGCGAGGAAGGTCGCGCTCTGGTTGGCGTCCTTGAGCGCCGGCGGCATCTTGATGACGTCGGCCTTCATGACGAACAGGAGCCGCGGTCCGGGGACCTCGACGACGACGAGGCCCTTGAGGTGGATGACGAAGCCGCCCTCGAGGGTGCCGACCAGGACGCCGGCCGCGAAGGCGAAGCCGCCCTGGTGGAGTTCCCAGCCCGCGGCATTCATGATCCCGCCCGTACGGCCGAGCTGGTCCTTGAGCCAGGTGAGGGCTGGGACCTGCCCGGTGCCCTCGATCCGCTTGTGGTTGATCCCGACGCCGACGAGGAAGCCGTAGATGCCGAGCCCGGAGCTGCCGAGCACGAGCGGGACAGGGAACTCGATCTCGGCGCCGAGGAGGACTCCGCTCACGCCGCCGACCGAGCGGTAGGTGAAGGTCAGACTGCCGCGGATCTTCACCGGGATGATCTGGATGTCGAGGGCGCCGGAGAAGCCGCCGTCGATGATCGCGACCTCGCCGCGGCCGGTGATGACGTTGGGGATGTCGATCGACGCTGCGAGCTTGGTGATCTGCAGGTCGAGGGGCGGGCCGTCGATGCGCGCGCGGACCCGGATCGTCTCGACCGTGATGATGCCCAGGTCGAGGCCGAGGCCCACCTCGACCTCGAGATAGGTCGGGTTGTCGCGGCTGACCCGGACGCCCATGATCCGCAGGACGTCGTCGAGCGGCGGGACGGCGTGCATCGAACCGGCGGGGATGTCGAGGGAGTAGCCACGGCTCGGGTCGAATACCGGCAGCGGGACGTAGTCGAGCGAGCCGCCCGAGCCGGTCCCCCACTTGGAGCGGACGCCGATCGCCTTGTAGCGCGTCGTCACCGGCATGTTGGGGTCGATCCGGATGAGGGTCAGGTCGAACCAGAAGGCGACCTCGACGTCGAGCAGGATGCTCACCTGGGTGCCCTGATCGGAGACCGTCGTGATGCCGTCCGCGCCGAGGACGCCCTGGGAGACGATGACCTGCCCGCCGCGGAGGGTGAGCCGCTTGGTCTTGATGAGGTCGCTCGCACCGAGGGCGACCGAGCCGAGGGCGACGACGGCGCCGGCGGCCGGTGACAGCTCGGTCGCTGCGCTCGTCAGGGGCGCGAGGATGCTCAGGGCGCCGAGGATGTTGAGGGTGACGCCGTTGGACTGGGCGTCGGTCATCTCCGCGAGGCCGTCGAGGTCGCCCTCCTTGGCGCGGAACTCGCCGCTGATGTCCCACGCGCCCTGGTCCTCGGCGATCCGCAGCCGGACGAGGAAGGTGCAGATGCCGTCGCTCGGGTTGGGCCGTTGGCCGGCGCGGAGCGGCGCGGTGCCGTGGGCGGCGAGCCGCCGCTCGGTCGCGGTCTCGATATCGAACTCGCCGTAGACCTCGCAGCGGACGAAGGTGCTCCGAACGAGCTCGACGCGGGCGCCGATCAGGTGGAAGCAGTCGGGGCGGCCCGGCTCGTGGGGGCGCGGGTCGTCGTCGTGCGGTGGCGGGGTGTTGTCGCGGTGCAGGTCGGCGGTCACGGTGATCGCGGCGGCGCCGGCGCCCGAGGTCGCTGTCGCGTGCCACCAGTGCGAGGCGCCGGGGTCGGGACTCCCCTGGGCGGTCGTCGCGCCGTGGGCCGTGCCGGCGACGAGGTTCGTGTAGCCGGCGGCCCGGAGCGCCTCAATCATCGCGTCGCGGCGCCACGTGCTCAGGTCGAGGTTGTGACCGGCTTGCTCCTCGATGCCCTCGTAGGACGCGAATCCCTCGACGGTCAGCTGGGTCCCTGCTCCGATGACCGACCTGCGCGCCGACGCCTCGGTGCTGAATGGGGGGCCGCCGCTCAGGTGGATCCGGTCGACGTCCGGGGTCGCGGTGATGGTCGTGCTGCCGCCGATGAAGTCGCGCCACGGGCTGGTCCCGGCGACCCGCTCACCCGTCTTCGGGTGGTCGAAACGGAAGTAGGCGTCCAGGGTCTGTGCCGCCGTCGACGTCGTGACCGCCGTGACCGAGACCGTCGCGCCCGCTGAGACCGGAACGTCCGCGCTCGTCGCTGCATTCGCACTCCCGCCTGACCAGGACCAGTTGGCAGCCACCCCGCTGCTCAGGGCGACGGTCGCGGCCGTGCTCGTCTGGGCGGTGATGACGATCCGCGCCGTCTCGTGCGAGGTCTCGGTGATCGTCACCGGCATCCCCGTCGCGCCGGGGGTCGCCGGGTCGGCACGTCGGGCGAGAGTGAAGGCGCGGACCGTCGAGTGTGACTGGGCGTCGGTGACGGTGATCGTCACGGCGACGGTGCCGGTCGCTGGAGTCGTGACGGTCGTGCGGTCGGTGTTCGCCGGGGTGGCCGCGACTCCGTCGACGACGATCGTCGTGGTGAGAGGCGCGAGACCGTGGTCGGCATCGACGAACATCGTCGCCTGCTCGGGGAGCATTGCCGTCGCCGACCCGGGATCGCCGAAGTACTCGCCTGTCGCAGAACGGAAGTGGACGCGGACGGCGGGGTTCGTTCCGCGGTTGACGACTTCGGCCTCGAAGACACCGGTCACGCCCTCGTGGGCGCCGATGCCGATCCAGAGGTTGCGGACGCCGGCACTGACGGCGATACCCTCCATGCCGTTCGGCGCGACGAAAAGCCGGGCCTCGGGAAGGAAGAAGCCCTGCCAGTCGCCCGGCATCGCCCGCGCGCCGGCGGGCACTCCGGGGCCGGCCGTGCCCGACAGGTCGAGGACGGCGGTGCGGAACGCGAACCCGACGCAGTCACTCGGCCCGACGAGCGCGTACGGCGGGTCCATCCGAATGAACTCGTAGATCTCGTCGACCGGGGTGCCGGTCGTCGTCGCCGACAGGATGCGCATTCCGACTGACGCGCCCGCGAGCTGCTTGACCTCGAAGCGGACCTTGGGGACGACGAACCCGACCTGCGGCTTGGCTGGGTCGGCGCGCAGCTGCCCCTGCCCGTCAAGCATCGCGCCGCGCAGGAACGGGACCCGGAAGAGGAAGCTCGGCGAGGCGATCCGCAGCCGCCACCCGTCGTCGCGCGCCCCGCCCGGACCGGTCTTGTGGAGCGAGAAGTCACCGTCGACGTGCGGGTCGGTGAACTCGATCGGCGTCCCCGTCGACCCCTGGCTCGACCCGAACCCCCCGGTCCGCGGGTCGAGCGCGAGGGTCCGGGTCAGGTCCTGGTCGAAGGTCCACGTGTCCCAGGTGCCCGCGTCGTCGGTCGTCTCCGTCGGCCCCGTGACGTCGAGGTCCTCGAGGAGCGGGCGCAGTGCGTCGAGCGCGCCTGAGTTCTGGACCGGCGCGGGCAGGTCGTCCCACATCGACATGGCGTCCTCCGCAGGCGTCAAGCAAACTCGAACTCGGTGGAGGGTGGCTCGAGACTACACGCGGGGCGGTGAACGCGCCTTTTGGAACTGGACCGATTGCAGGCCCCCCAGGACCCTGTGCATCAGTCGCTGATCCGGTAGATGGCGCACTCTGCCCGAGCCCTGTCTCGGCGCTGAGCCGCCCTCCCCACAATGGGCGAAGGGACGCACAGGCATCGGCTGCTTGTTTCAATGCCAGACCAGCCTGAGCCGACGTCCGGTCGTGGCGCACCTGGCCTGCGGCAGGCTCGTACCCGGTCCGCAGATGGTCCGCAGAGTTCCCCGCCAGAGCCCGCACCAGTCAGCAATGACCATCCGACGACGAGCGGCGTTTGCGCAGGTCAGGTGCCATGGGCACGCGCCCACCACAAGCCACCAGTAGTTGCCGGTTCGCCCGGTTTTCGTTCCGCTTCAACGTCTGAGGTTCTGCGGACTCACGCGGCGCCCGCGCGCGCACCTGCAGGCAGCACGAGCGTGATCACCGCGCCGCCCTCGGGCGCGTTCGAGGCGCTCACCCGCCCGTGATGTGCCTCGGCGACGGCCCGGACGATGGCCAGGCCGAGGCCGGTGCCGGCGTGGGGACCGGAGCTGTGGAACTGCTCGAAGACCAGCGGCAGGTGACCGGCGGCGATCCCCATCCCGTCGTCGACGACCTCGACGAACACCTCGCCCGCAGCGGTGAGCCCGCGGAGCACGATCGAGCCGTCCTCATCGGTGTGACGGACCGCGTTCTCCACGGCACTGTCGAGCGCGACCTCCAGCCGTGACGGGTCGGCCCACACGCGCAGGTCGGGGCAGTCGACGGTCCAGCGCCGGTCGGGGGCGCCCGCGCGCCACCGCCGGGCGGTCCGCTCGAGCAGGGCGGCCAGGTCCACCTCCTCGGCGTGGATCGAGTCCTCGTCGGACTGCGCCAGGGCGAGCAGGCGGGCGGCGATGCCCTCGAGCTTGTCGAGCTCGTCGAGGACGACCTCGATGTCCTCGACACCTTCGGGGTCCTGCTGCTTGCTGCCGAGGAGCTCGGTGAAGCCGCGCGCGACCGTGATCGGCGTGCGGAGCTCGTGGGAGGCGAACCGGACGAACCGCCGCTGGCGCTCGCGGGCCTGGCGCTCGCTCTGGGCGAGCCGGCGGGCATCGGCCGCCGCAGCCATCCGGCGGCGGACGTGCCAGACCATGACGAGGAAGAGCAGCGCCATCAACGGGATCTCCGTGGTCTCCTCCCAGCCGATCACACCGTTGCTGGCCCGCAGCACGAGCGGCACCCCCGTCACCACGGTCACGGCCAGGCAGGTCAGCCACATCATCCGCAGTGACCAGGGCCGTAGCCCGTAGACGACGGCGGTGCTGACCCAGACGAAGTGGAACGGGATCGTCTCGGCCCCGGCCACGACATACATCAGGGCCGCGTTGGCCCCGGCGAAGACGCCCCACGCGGGGAGCAGCAGGCGCTCACGCGCTGAAGCAGTAGCCCACATTGCGCACCGTCTCGATGTGCCACCGGTCGATCTTCGCGCGGAGCCGCCCGACGTAGACCTCCAGGACGTTGCTCCCGGGGTCGAAGCAGAAACCCCAGACGTCCGACAACAGCTCGTCACGCGTGCACACCTCACCGGCGCGCTGCATCAGGTGGCAGAGCAGGATGAACTCCCGTTGCGACAGAGTCGTCGAGCGGGGGCCCTCGTGGAGGACGCGGCGGTGGAGGTCGAGCCGCATCGTGCCGACCTGCAGCCAGCGGGACGGCGCCACACCGGGAGCCTGCGCCAGCCGGGAGTCGACCCGGGCCAGGAGCTCGGCCACGGCGAACGGCTTTGCCAGGTAGTCGGCCGCGCCGGCCCGCAGGCACTGCACCCGCGACTCGACGTCACCCACCGCGGACAGGACCAGGACCCGCGCCCCGCTGTCCTGCGCCAGCAGCTCCCGGAGCACGGTGTGCCCGTCGATCCCGGGGAGCAGCAGGTCGAGGATGATCAGGTCGAAGTCGAGCGCCGCCGCCTTGAGCAGCGCCTCCTCGCCGGTTCTCGCGGTCTCGACGCCGTGCCCCTGCGACTCCAGCGCGCGCGAGACGAACCGCGCGATCCGCGGCTCGTCGTCGACCACGAGCAGATGTGCCACAGGTTCCTCCTCGAAGGTCACTGTGGAGAAGGCATCTTTGGAACACCTTTCAGTTTCCGGGTTCTGCCGGGGACCCCGCGGGCAGCGCCACGGGCCGGGTGCTCGACGCACCCGGCCCGGCCCTGCACTGCGGCGCTCAGCTGACCACGCGGTAGCGCTCCATCATCCCGGCGACGATGTGGTCGTTGACGTGGCAGTGGAACAGCCAGGTGCCGGGGTCATCGGGCACCATGTCACTGACCATCATCATCCCGGGCTCGAGCTGGATCATGTCGCTGCGCATCCCGGCGGTCGTCACGGTGTTGCCGTGCCAGTGCGGAGTGTGCAGGTCGACCTCGGTGCCCAGCGTGAAGGTGTACCACCGCACGCGCTGGCCCACCCGAACGGTCTTCAGCGGGCCGTTGCCGTAGACGTAGCCGTTGATCGAGTGCATGAGGTTGCTCTCCTCGAAGGCCTCCTCGTCGTTGGCCGGGATGCTCTGTGGCGGACCGGCCAGGTCCTGGAGGTTCGTGTCGAGGTACGGACTCTCGTTCTCGTTCTCGACGGTGAAGTAGGAGAAGATCTCGCGGTCCACGTCGGTCGGCATGGCGGTCGCCGGGTCGGCCAACCCTCGTGCCGTGATCACCATCGGGCCGATCAGACCCGCGTTGGTGTCGGCGACCTCGTCGGTGTGCGAGTGGTACATCCACAGCACCGAGGAGCCGTCCATGGGGCCCGGGCCGGCCCGGTCGGGAACGTCCCAGTTGTAGGTGTACGTCGAGCCCGGGGCCACCGCGTCGTCACCCTTGGCCGCCCCCGAGGTGCCGTCGGAGTACGGCGCACCCTCGCTGTTCTTCTTGTAGAAGACGCCGTGCGGGTGGATCGAGGCCGGGTACGGCGTGCGGTTGCGGAACACGACCTTGATGGTGTCGCCCACCGCGGCCCGGATCACCGGTCCGAGCATGCCCAGCGTGTCGTCGCAGACGCGAGCCGTGACCGGACACGAGGTCGGTGTCGGGACCCGGGTGGTGAAGGTCGCGTCGGTGTAGGCGCGGTAGAGCGACTTCCAGTACGCGTGCCCGATCCGGTTGGGGCCCTGCTCGGTGAACACCTGCTCCTCCGGCGTGAACGCCTTGCCCGTGATGTCGTTCTTGCCGTCGGGCGCGTAGTCCCACAGCACCCGGTCGGCGGCGATGTAGTAGGTGCGCACCTGACCGGTGCTCGCGGCGGCCACGGCCACGGCCGCGACGTGCCCGTGCTCGTGCAGGGCGAGCGGCGTGCCCGCGGTGACCGACGCGCAGGCCGCCACGACGCTGACGGCCGCCCCCGCGGCCAGAACCTTCCAGCTGATGCTGTCCCTGACTGACATGTCCCGCTCCTCTCGACGATGCGATTGGCGACCATGCTGGGCGCGCATCGCCGTGGGAGCGGCGAACCTGAACGAGCCGTCACCTGACTGTCAGGTGATCGTCAGGTCGCCTGTATTGGCAGGGGCAGGGCGCCGGGCGCGGCGGAGCCGGGTGGCTTCGGTCAGTGCCCGGGTCGTCGGTGGGCTCGACCCAGGGCGGCGCTCGAGGCGCTTCGACAGCTGACCCGCTCCCTGCAGCCCCCAGCACGGAGGTCACCGCCCGAACGTGGTCGTGGCGGTCGCGTGGCGTGGTGCGCGCCCCGGGGTGGGTGCAGGCCGACCCCGGGGCGCCTCCGCCACGCAGTGGAGGGTTGAGCACGTGACGCTCCGCCCAGTGTGGCCCGACGACCTTTGGAGAACCTTTATGGCTCCGCGTCGCGCCGCCCGACGGGTCCACCTGACGCGCCCGCAGGCCGGGGCGGCCGGCCGCCGAACCCTCGCCCCTCCTGCACGACGCGAGGGTTCGACAGCCCCGCCCGGCCCGCTGTCGGCCGACACGGCCGGGCCGTGGTCGCCCCCGGGGGTCGTGCGCCCGATACCTCGCACGGCGACCCGACGGCCCCTCCATTGGAACGCACCGGCAGCGGCAGTGTGACCTGTTTCACACATTCGGCCACCCCGAGTTGGGGGGCGACCCACCGCAGCGGTGGCCCCTCGACGCGTCGGTAGGCTGACCCGGTGCCGTCGTTCCGGATCGAGACGGTCATCGCGGCCCCGGTCGCCGACTGCTTCGCCCTCAGCCTGTCGGTCGACGCGCACACCGCGTCGATGGGCCCGTCGGGCGAGCGGGCGGTCGCCGGAGTCACCTCCGGTGGGATGACGCTGGGTGACACCGTGACGTGGAGCGCCCGCCACTTCGGCATCCCGTTCCGGATGACGTCCGCGATCACCGCGTACGAGCGCCCCACCCGGTTCGTCGACGAGCAGCAGCGGGGCCCGTTCCGGTCCTGGTGGCACGAGCACCGGTTCACGCCCACGGATGCCGGGGGCACGCTGATGGTCGACGTCGTCCGGTTCTGTTCTCCGCTGGGGCCGCTCGGCCGGGTCGCGGATGCCGTCGTGCTCGGCCGGCACATGCCGCACCTGGTGCGTCAGCGGAACGCGTGGCTGAAGCAGGAGCTGGAGGCTCGGTGAGTCGTGGCGCGGGCCACGGCGTCGGCTACGCAGCCGTGGTCGTCGTGATCGCGACGAGTACCAGGCGGTAGCACACGCCGAAGGGCCATCGGCCTCAGCCGCGGCTACCCGGCGTCGACCCAGGCCAGCACGCGCAGGGCCTTGAGCGTCACCCACGGCGAGGGCCGCCCCACGCCGTCGTCGACGTCGAACCAGGTACGGCCCGGCAGGGTGCGGTCCAGCGGCCAGGTGCCGTCGGGCGAGCGGCGCGAGCGCAGCCAGTCGACCGCCTCGCCCAGGCGCGGGTCGGGCCGCGCGCCGGTGAGCGACGCGGCATCCCGGACGTGGTCGAGGGCCCGCAACACGTCGTACTGCCACCGGCTCGGGTGCAGCAGCTCGAGGTAGGAGGGGTCGGCGGGCTCGCCGGTGCTCAGGCGCCGGAACAGCCGGCGCTCCAGCAGGAACTCCTCACCACCGGCGCGCGCCGCGCGGGATGCCGCCGTCCCCCCGGTCGCGCGCTCGAACTGCGCGAGCCCCTCGAGCACGTTGACGGTCGTCGCGAACGAGGAGCGGACCGACCCGGCGGCGCGCTCGCAGTTCCAGCCGCCGTCGTCGAGCCGCTCACCGACCAGCCGCTCGACGAGCGCCGAGACGTCCACCCCGAAGTACGCGCCGTCGGCGACGGTGCGCCCGTTGATGCACTCCTCGACCTCGCCCGACCAGAACGGCTGGCCGTCGTGGTCCCAGCGGGAGTTCGCGCCGACCAGCTCGACCATCCGCCGGGCCGACACCGAGGCGGGGTCCAGCCCGAGCTCGCGCAGCTGGCTGACGGCGTAGCTGGTGGCCGTCCAGGGCTGGCCCTCCTCCTCCCACTCCTGTCGGGTGAAGCCACGCGGCAGGAAGGCGCCGCCACCCCACTGGCCGTCGTCGTCCTCCAGGGCGAGGAGCCGCGCGCCCCACCCCTCGGTCTCGACCTGCTGACGCACCGGCGCCCAGGCCTCGGGGGACTGCCCGAGCACGTCGCGCAACACCTGCCAGTGCACCGAGGGGTCGACCCCGACCAGCCACTGCACCACCCGCTCGTGCCCCGCCATCCCCACAGGGTAGGACGGTGCCGGACGCCTCAGGGCCCTACCTTCTCGGCGACGACGTCGAACTTGCGCACCCGACCCTCGCGCAGCCACCGGCTCCACAGGCGGTGCGAGGCGATGAGGCCGTCGACGGCCGCGCCGGCACCCGCCTCGCGCAGCTCGGGCGCCGCGGCGGCGTAGGCGTCGACCAGGGCGTCGACCGTGACGCGGTGTGCCCGGCTGGTCTCCTGGCACCACCGCACCCGCATCCCGGCCCGGCCGAGGTCGGCGCGCAGGCGCACGAGCGGAGTGAGCCACACGGTGTCGGCCCCGGGCATCCCCTCCGACTCGGCCTCGCTGAGGGGTAGGCCCTCCTCGAGGGTGAACCCGAACCGACCCCCCGGGCGCAGGGCTGCGGAGACCTCCTCGAGCAGGGCGCGCTTGTCGGGGAAGGCGAGCATCGTCTCGAGCAGGAGCACGACGTCGAACGGGCCGGGCGGCAGCGGGGGCACCTCGCCGACGTCGAAGCACGCCTGGAGCCCCTGGTCCGCGGATCGGCGGCGGGCTCGCGCCACCGAGTCCGGGCTGGCGTCCACCCCCAGGTAGGTGCAGCCGAGCTCGCGGGTGAGGTGCAGGCCCGGACCCGACTCGCCGCAGCACAGGTCGAGCACGCTGACCCCTGGTGCGATGCCCGCCTGCCGACCCAGCAGCAGCACCTCGCCCGCGGTCACGAAGCTCTCCTGCCCCACGAACTCCCCGGGCGGGAAGGCCTCCGAACGGGCCTGCCGGAGCCGCTGCGCGACCAGGTCGCGGTCGGCCACCCTCATCGGGGTGCCCGGCTGCTGTAGGCCGTGAGGAAGCGGTCGCGGAACGCGGCCATCGGCCACACCGGCCCGGTGTCGCTCGGCCGCAGCCCGCTCTGCCAGCCCCAGCTCGCGACCCGGGCCACCACCTTCGGGTCGCGGGCGATGACGGTGACGGGCACCTCGCGGTCGCCCCCGAAGCCGCTCACGATGGTCGACGGCTGGTGGTCGCCGAGCATCACGACCACGAGGTCGTCGTCCGCGTGCGACTCCACGAACGACAGCAGGCTGGTCAGCGAGTAGGCGATCGAGGCGCGGTAGGCACCCGGCACGGCGGACCGGTCGCTCCACAGCTGCGCCGCCGTCACGGCATCCGCCTCGATGCCGTCGAAGACCGACCCGTCCCCGAGATCGGCCGGGTCGACCGTGGTCGGCAGGGGTGCCCACGGCCCGTGGCTGGAGGTGAGCTCGAGCTCGGCCATCAGCGGCGGGTGCGGCGTCGCCAGCTCCAGCCGGTCGAACGCGGCCAGGGTGAACTGGTCCGGCATCGCCGAGAAGCCGAACCGCGGCCCCGCGTACCCGAGGGCCGACCCGTCGTAGACCCGGTCGAACCGGTAGAACACCTGGCCCTGCGGCCAGGTGTCGTGCGTCGAGGGCAGCACGGCCACGGTGCGCCAGCCGGCCCGGCCGAACGCCGAGCTGAGGGTGGTGCGCGGGCTCGACAGCAGCCGGTCGTACCGCACCTGGTCGCCCACGGTCAGCCCGGACTGGAGCGTGGAGTGGGCCAGCCAGCTGCTGCCACCGAACGTCGGGGACGTGAGCCACCCACTGGATGCCGTCCAGCCCAGGCGCTGCAACCGTGCCGTGCCGTCGTCCAACAGGGTTCGGATGCCGGCCGACTCGGGCCCGTCGACCGCGACGCGGCCGTAGCTCTCGACGAACGCGAGCACGACGTCCTTGCCGGCCAGTGCGGACAGGTCGGCGGAGGCCGGGTTGCCGTAGGGGTCCTGCGACAGCGCGTGGGTGAAGGCCGACTCGTCCCGGTAGGCCGTCGTCGCCGCCCGCACCTTCTCCGCCACGAAGGGGCCGGCATCGGCGGCGGCCACGGCGCCACCGGGCGACACCTGCAGCCCGGACAGGGCGCACACCACCCACACGGCCGCGACCGCCGGGACCACCCGGGTGCTCCACGTCCGGTGCCGTGACACCACGCGGCCGAGCCGGCCGAGGGCCAGTGGGAGGCAGAGGAGGGCTGCGACGACCAGGAGCACGGCGCCAACGGCGCTGCCCCACGCCGCCCAGGGCCCGAGGGAGTCGCGCACGAAGTCGAACCCGGAGCCGAGCTGGCCGCGGTCGGTCACCACGTTGAACGGCCGGTCGAGCACCGTGAAGGTGCCGAGGTCGAGCACCTTGAGCAGGGTGACGACGCCCAGCAGCAGGCCGACGACGAGGGCCACGGCACGCGCCGAGCGGCCCGACACGACGAGCGCGACGGCGGCGAGGGCCACGGCCTCCACCGGCAGGCGCAGGAAGGCCCCCGGGGTGAGCCGGTCGGGTCGGGTCGGGGCCACGAGGGCGAACCACACCAGGGCCAGCGAGAGCACGGTGGCGCCGGCCGCCACGCTCCGACGCCAGACCCGTGGTGGCCCTGCCGTCGCGGGCACCCGCTCACGGCGGCGCCAGAGCCACCACACGTCACGGCCGAACGACTCGGCGAGCAGAGCGAGCGCGACCAGCACGACGGCCGTGGTCAGCGGGGCGGGCAGCACGTCGGCGACGGCGACCACGAGCGCGATCCCGACCGTCGCGGTCACCACCTTGCGCCAGTACCGGAACTCGAGCGGCGCGCGCAGCCACGGCAGGAACCACCCGGCCACGGCGAACGCATAGCGAACCAGGCCCGCTGCCAGCACCCACCACCCGACCGTCGGTGCGGCGGCGACGCTGAGCACGAGGATGAGGAACGCGTCGACCTCGCCGTCGAACCGGCCCCCGAACGCCGTGACCGTGCCGGTGCGCCTGGCCACCCGGCCGTCGACGGCGTCGAGCGCGAGGGCCGGGATGCCGAGCGTGAGCAGGGGCGCCGTCACCGGGTGCCCGGCCAGCAGCTCGACGGTGAGGGCCACGGCCGCGCAGGCGAGCAGGGCCCGGCTGAGGGTGACCAGGTCGGCAGGTCCCAACAGGTGCGGGTCGGCCGCGAGGCCCCACATCACCAGGGTGGTGACCACGGCCGCGCAGCCCACCGCGACGACCCAGGCGCCCACGCCCAGGCCCACCGACACGGTCAGCACGGCGAGCAGGGCCATGAGGGAGGCGAGGCCGACGGTGAGGCGAACAACGTTGCCCGGCAACGGCATCCGGCTCGGTGGTGGCGCGACCTCGGTGGTGACCGGGTCGGCGAGGCGGCTCACCCCACTGCCCCGGCCGGGACGGCCAGCAGGTCGACGTGCGGCACGGTGACGGCGAGCCGGCCGTGCTCGAGGTCGGCGCGGCGTCGCGCGAGGTAGCCGGCCGAGGCGGTGGCGAGGATCGGCCGCTGCTCGACCGCGGCCTCCACCCAGCCGTCGAGCCACTCCGCGATGAGCGTGCCGTGGGTCGAGTCGAGCCGCCACGGGCTCGGTCGCACCTCGACCCGAGAGCCGAGGGCGTCGAAGGCGCCGACGGCCGCCCGTGCGGCATCCGGCCCGAGCAGGGTCCGACCGCCGGTGGTGCGGCGCTGGTGGTCGTTGAAGGCGGCCGCCAGCACGGGGTCGAGCGGGTCGTCGGGACGCAGCCGCACCCGGCCGGTGACCGACAACGTGAGGAGCACGGGGCAGGCCGCCTCGACGCACGACGTGACGAAGCGGGCCAGCTCCGCGGCGGTCAGCATGTCGAGCAGGGCCGAGGCCGTGACGAGCGAGGCGCCCGCGAGGTCGCCTGGGCCGAGCCGGGTGAGGTCGTCGCGCCGGGTCTCGACGGTGACGGCGACCCCGTCGGCCGACACCGGGGGTGGCTCGGCCACGGCGACCTCGAGCAGGTCGGCGTCGCGGTCGTGGAGCACCCAGTGCTGCGGGCCGTCGAGCAGCGGGGCGAGCCACCGGCCCATCGACCCGCTCCCGCAGCCGAGGTCGTGCACGACGGCCGGGGTCGTGCCGCCGAGCAGCCCGAGGGCCTTCGTCGCGAGGTCGGTCGAGCGGGCTGCGGCGTCGGCGGGCTCGCGCAGCCTGAGCCACTGCGAGCTGACCCGAACCTCGACGGCCGTCACGCAAGAAGACACGGGTGGCACGCGAGTGCGGTTCAGGTCGGGGTCGACCCCACCCGCGGGTGGACCCCCCGGCTGCTCCCACGCCGCCCTGCGACCGAGGCGGCGCCGACCCGCGCGACCACCGAGGGTCGCACCAGGGCCGTGGGCGGCTCGACCAGGTTGACCACCCGGTTGAACGTCCTGGCCAGGGGCAACGAGCGGTGGGTCGCCCGCACGAGGCGCTGGGTGTACCGGTTCAGCAGGTCGGTGCCGGGCGCCTTGGGGCCCACCGTCTGCGGGTGGAGGAAGTCGGCGCCCACCGCGATCGCCCAGGGCGCGTCGATGATCCGCGCGGCACTGCGGTTGAACCGTGCGGGGAGCACGTCGCACCGCACCCCGGTGTCCGCCACGGCCGCGGCGAGCGCCTGCGCCTGCAGCGCCGCGCACGACATCCCCTGGCCGTAGATGGGGTTGAAGCTGCACGCCGCGTCGCCGAGGGCGACGAACCCGGCCGGGGGCGCCGGCACCTTCTCGTAGTGGCGTCGTTGGCTGGACGGGAAGCGGTACGACGTGGTCGACGACAGCGGGCCGAGCCGCTCGATGACCTCGCCGAGGGCCGGCGTGGGCAGGCTGCGGGCGAACGAGAGCACCTCGTCGGGTCCGGTGCCCGGCACGTCGCCGTGCACGCCGGCGAGGGTCACCATCCACCGGTCGCCCTCGACCGGCAGCAGCGCCCCGACGCGGAACGACTCCGGCGGGGAGCTGCCGCACACGAGGAAGCTGCCGTCGAAGTCGTCGGCCGAGCGGGGGAGGAAGCCGCTGGCGTAGGCGCAGTCGATGCTCACCCGGGAGACCGGTGGCGCGAGGATGCCGGCCGCCTCCAGCTGGTGGGCGATCCGCGAGGACCGGCCCGAGCAGTCGACGACCAGGTCGGCGCGCAGCACGTCGCCGTCGGCCACGACCCCGGTGACCCGGCCGGCGCCGGCCTCGACCCGGGCGACGACCACGCCGTCGCGCAGCGTCACGCCGGCCAGCGCCGCGACCCGGCGCCGGACGACCTGCTCGAGCAGGGGCCGGGTCAGGCTGAGCACCGGCCGCCCCCAGTCGCCCCGGGCGCGGTACCCGCCGGACTGGTGCACCCACGCCCGGGTGCCGTCGACCCGCACCGCGCCGAGCGACTCCAGCTCGTCGTCGATGCCCGGGAACCAGCCGACCAGCAGGTCGAGGCCGGCGGACAGCAGGAGGTGCAGGTGGCGCCCCTGGGGCACGTGGCCGCGGGGCAGTGCGGTGTCGTCGAGCCGCTCCCGCTCGAGCACGACGACGTCGTCGACGTGGTCGGCCAGCGCCCGCGCGGCCAGCAGCCCCGCGACGCTCGCCCCGACGACGACCACGGACGTCATCCGGTGATTGTGGCCGACGCGACGCGAATGGGGTAGCCCGCAGCGGTGGTCGCGGCTCGGCGCGCGGCAGTTCGGAGTGCACGCAGCACTTGCCGCGTGCGACCCGAACTGCTGCGGGTCATCCGCTCCGCTCGTGGGTGAGCCAGAGGACGCCGGAGCCCACGAGCACGGCGACGAACCCGACGAGCATCAGCCAGGTGAGTGGGCGACCGGTGAGCAGCTCGTCGCGGGCGCGCACGGCGGCGACGCCCATCAGCGCGACCATGAGCACCTCGACCTGCAGCATCAGCCGCACCGTGACCCACCGCGGGTCACGCACGACACCGAGCCCGGCACTGCCCAGGCAGAAGATGGCGCCGACGACCCGGCAGGTCAGCGGGGTGAGCGGCCACGGCCAGATCCCGATCATCGTGGCGGGGGAGAGGAACATCGCGATGCCGGTGACCAGCGCGCCGAGCCCGACGGCGCCCACGGCCCAGCGGGCGACCACCCCGAGGCGGTCCTCGTCGTCGCCGGGTCGGGCCGCGACCGACGTGTTGGCGACCCAGGCGCCGACCACCAGGAACGGGGCGGTGAAGTACAGGCCCGCCCACAGCCAGAACGCGACGTGGCCGTGGCTGAACTTCTCCCAGTGCACGACCGTGGCGATGCCGAGCAGGGTCGCGAACAGCGCCACCGCCGGGAAGCCCAGCTTGACTGCGGCCCAGCGCCGTTCACGCAGCACGCAGACGAAGAACCAGAACCCCCCGAGGTACGCCGAGGCCAGCACCATCGGGGTCATGGTGCCCCGGATCGGCCAGGCGAACAAGCGCCCCGTGCGACCCGGGAAGACGTAGAGCAGGACGAAGGCGACGAGCAGGAAGGGGGCGATGAACAGCGACAGCCCACGGGTGTAGCCGAGGATGCGGTCGTCCCGCAGGGTGCTGCGACTGGCTCGTTCCGTGGGGGTCCACCGCCCTTCCGGCCGCGGCCCCGACCACCTCGCGTCGCTCGCTGGCGGGGCTGACACGAGGCGGTGACGAGGCCGAGAATAGCGCCCAGCAGCCTCCACCATCCAGCACCGGGGGTCGTCGTGGCCAGTGCCGACCGGAGTCCGGCGTCGTCGATCTCCGACGTGCTCGACGCCATGCAGACCCGGCTCGACGACATGCCGCCACAGCGCCGGTCCCAGGCCGAGTTCCTGGGCACCTACCGGCGCACGACGCAGGCCGTCGCGGCCGCGGTCGAGGGCGCCGTGTTCGAGGACCCCGCCTGGGTCGAGGCCTGGGACGTCGCCTTCGCGCAGCTCTACCTCGACGCGCTGGATGCCGACCTCACCGGCACCGGCCGCGTGCCACGGCCGTGGCGGCTGGCGTTCGACGCACCGGCGACGACCGCACCGCTGGTGCAGGTGCTGCTCGGGATCAACGCCCACATCAACAACGACCTGCCGCAGGCCCTGCTCGCGGTGATCTCCGACGACGACTTCGCCGAGCCCGGCGTCGTCGACCGTCGCCGTCGCGACCACGAGCGGATCGACGGGGTGCTGGCCGGACGCGTCGCCGCGGAGGACCGCAACCTCGCCGCGCACTCCGCCCGCAGCCTGCTCGACCGGGCCCTGCGACCGGCCAACCGCTGGAGCTCGCAGCGCTTCCTGCGCGAGGCCCGGCGCAAGGTCTGGCACAACACCACCGAGCTGCAGCGGGCGCGAGCAGCCGGCCCCGACCAGCTGGCCGTGCGACTGGCCGAGCTGGAGCTGCTCAGCGCGGCCAAGGTGGCCGACCTGCTGCGCCCCGGCCAGGTGCTGCTGCGGCTGGCGGTGACCGGGTTCGGCGTGCTGCTCCCACCGCCCGCGGAGCCCGTGGGGCGCGTGAAGCCCGGGGATCGCGGGTAGCCCGCGCAGGGCCGGCAGCTCAGTCGACGTAGACGCGCACCAGCAGGTCGACCGCCTCGTCGACGTCCCACTCCATCGTCGCCGGGCCCACGACGAGCTCGGTCCACGACCACCCCGGCGTGGCCGAGGCGAACCACGGCGGCGAGAGGCGCACCTGCTCGGTCTCCATCGCCACGACCCGGCGCTCGTCGAGGTCGGCCACCTCACGCTCGACGTGGATGCGGAACGCGGTGGCGTGCGGCGGTTGCGGCGTGACCCGGATGCCGCGCGCCGCCAGCCGCTGCGCGAGCAGCACCGCGCGCTCGTGGTACTCGGCCATCCGCGGCAGCTCGCGGTCGAGGCCGCGCAGGGCCGCGACGGCGAACGGCATCAGGCTGAACAGCGTGCCGCCCATCCGGCTGCGCCAGACCCGCGCCTGCGCGACCTCCTCCTCGGGCCCGGCCAGGGCCGCGCCCGACAGCCCGCCGAGGCCCTTGTACAGCGAGACGTAGACGCTGTCGGCGAGGCCCGCGATCTCGGCGGGGGAGTGACCCAGGTACGGCGCCGACTCCCAGATCCGCGCACCGTCGAGGTGCAGGGGGACGCCGCGCTCGCGGCACGCCCGGGAGAACGCCACGAGCTCGTCCCACGACGGGAGGAGGTAGCCGGCGTCGCGCAACGGCAGCTCGAGGAAGGCGGCCCCGAGGCGCCCCCGGATCGCGGCCAGGTGCTCGACCTGCGGCACGGTCGGGCCGGCGGTGAGCAGCTCGAACTCGAAGCCGTGCAGCAGCCGCGGGCCGTCGCCCTCGTGCTCGAGCGGGTGCGAGAGCGCGGGGATCGCGACGCGCCGTGAGCCGGCGGTGTCGCACCACACCCGCAGCATCGACTGCTGGGCCATCACCCCGCTCGGGAACATGGCGACGGCCGGCTTGCCGAGCAGGTCGGCGAGCCGGCGCTCGAGCACCGCCACCGGACCGTGCTCGCCGTAGCGGTCCCACCCGCCGGGCCCGTCAGGTGCGTCGAGCGCGGCCGCGACGTCGGCGAGCTCGCGCAGCTCGGCGGCGGGGCTCTGGAGCAGCAACCCGGGGATCGAGCGGGTCAGGCCGGGCTCGGCGGCGCGGGCCCGCTCGGCGTGCGACGCGGCGGGGAGGGACGGTGGGGACGGCTGGGGGTGGTCGTCGGACATGACGTCATCCTCCACGGCGCGTCCCTCGATCGGTGGCGTCGCGGGCCCGGTCATCACATTCCGCTCGTGGGCCGGCGGCCGTGGGCCTACCGTGAGTGCCAGCAGCGCCGGGGCATCGGCTGCGCGAGCGAGAGGTCGGCCGATGAGCGCACGTTTCGAGGAGCTGGACTGGCAGCACACCGAGATGGGTGAGCTCATCCTGCGTCGTCGGTTCGAGCGCACCCTCAAGGTCGACGTGTACGAGGTGAAGCTCGGCCAGGAGTTCCTCATGTCGAGCCTGTTCCCGGTCGCCGAGATCGAGCTGGCCCGACTGGGGCTGGCCGCCTGCGCCGGTGCCGAGCTCGACGTGGTCGTCGGCGGGCTGGGGCTCGGCTACACCGCGGTCACCGCCCTCGAGGAGCCACGGGTGCGCTCGCTGACCGTCGTCGAGGCCCTCGCGCCGGTCATCAGCTGGCACGAGAACCGCCTGCTGCCGGATGCCGTGACGCTCACCGACGACCCCCGCACCCGGTTGGTTCAGGGCGACTTCTTCGCGCTCGCACGCGAGGCCGGTGGGTTCGGCCCCGACGCCCCGCACCGGGTGCACGCCGTGCTGCTCGACATCGACCACACCCCGCGGCACGTGCTGCACCCCAGCCACGCGGCGTTCTACACCGCCGAGGGGCTGCACGCGCTGCACGGCCACCTGCACCCGGGCGGGGTGTTCGCCCTGTGGTCCGACGACCCACCGGACGACGACTTCGTCGCCCTGGCCCGCGCCGAGTTCGGCTCCGTGGAGGCGCACGTCGTGAGCTTCTTCAACCCGCTCACCCGCGGCACGTCGGCCAACACCGTGTACGTCGCCGTCGACTGACCCCGCTACCCGGTTCGGGGGGTGCCCGGTGGGTCGAGGAGCAGGTCGACGACCAGCGCGGTCCACCCGGTCTGGTGCATGGCGCCGAGCCCGGCACCGTCGTCGCCGTGGAAGTACTCGAAGAAGAGGAGGTTGTCCTTCCACGCCGGGTCCTCCTGGAGCCGGTCGACCCCGCCGAAGACCGGGCGACGACCGTCGCCGTCCGGGAGCCAGATCGACACCAGGCGGTCGGCGAGGTCCTGCGCGACCTCCCCGAAGGTGTGCTGCTGGCCCGAGCCGGTGGGGTACTCGAGCGTGAAGTCGTCGCCGAGGAACCGCTGCCAGACGCCGAACTGGCGCACCGCGAGGTAGTTCAGCGGCATCCAGACCGGGCCGCGCCAGTTCGAGTTGCCGCCGAACATGGCGGTGGTCGACTCCGCCGGCTCGTAGTCGATCGTCGCGTCCGGCATCCCGGGGATGGAGTACGGGTGGCCCTCGTAGCGCTTGGAGACCGAGCGCAGGCCGTGCGGCGACAGGAAGGCGTCCTCGTCGAGGAACTCGCGCAGGGCCTGCCGCACGTCGTCCGGGTGCAGCACCGAGACGAGGATGTTCTGGCGCCCGTCGAGCTCACGGACCAGGCCGGCCAGGGTTCCGCCGTGCCGCGCCCAGCTCTCGCGCACCCGCGCGAAGCCCTTGCCGAGCCGGTCGACGTGGGCCGCCTGGGGCCGGGGCAGCCCGACCGCGGGCAGGAGGGGGACGAGGCCGGCGATGGTGCGCACCCGCACCGGCGTCGACTCACCGGAGGGGTGCGTCAGCCGGTCGTAGAAGAAGGCGTCCTCGGTGTCGTAGAGCCCCTGGTCCTCCAGGGCCCGCCGGATCTGCAGGAACTGCTCGAGGAACTTGACGACCATGTCGTCGTAGACGGGGTTCTCCTGCGCGAGCTCGACCGCGATGACGAGCATCGACATCGCGTAGTACGCCATCCACGCCGTGCCGTCGGCCTGCTCCAGGGTGGCGCCGTCGGGCAGCTTGGAGCGGTCCATCGGGCTGATGTTGTCCAGCCCGAGGAACCCGCCCCCGAACACGTTGTTGCCGTCCTCGTCCTCCCGGTTGAGCCACCAGGTGAAGTTGACGAGCAGCTTCTGGAAGGCGCGCTCGAGGAACTCCCGGTCGCGCGAGCCGTCGATCCGGTAGACCCGCAGCGCCGCCAGCACGTGGATCGGCGGGTTGACGTCGTCGAAGTTCCACTCGTACGCGGGCAGGGCGCCGTTGGGGTGCTGGAACCACTCCCGCAGCAGCACGAGGGTCTGGTACTTCGCGAAGGCCGGGTCGAGGTGCGCCCAGGCGACGGCGTGGAACGCGAGGTCCCACGCGGCGAACCACGGGTACTCCCAGGGGTCGGGCATGGCCAGCACGTCGAAGGAGTCCAGGTGGCGCCAGGCGTCGTTGCGCACGCCGCGCCGGGAGCCCGCGGGTGGCGGCTGACCGGGGTCGCCGTCGAGCCAGCGACCCACGTCGTAGGGGTAGATCTGCTTGCTCCACACCAGCCCGGCACTGGCCTGGCGCAGCACCCGCTGCTCCTCGGTGGTCGTGCCTGACGGGGCCAGGGCCGCGTAGAACTCGTCGGCGTCGGCCTCGCGGGCGGTGACCACAGCCTCGAAGGCGGATGTCGCCCAGTCCGGTTCCGCGGGCCGGTCGCCCTCGGGGCGGTGCAGCCGCAACCGCAGCTCGGCCCGGCCCCCGGCGGGGACGGTGACCCGGTAGCGGAGGGCGGCCTTGGTGCCGAACCCGCCCGGGTTGACGGTACCGGCCCCGGAGACGACGTGGTCGTTGATGCCGTCCTTGGGGTAGCGCGTGCTCGGGGGTGCGCCGAAGACCCGGGGCAGGTTGGTGTCGTTCTCGCAGAAGAGCGCCTCGGGGGCGAGGCCGTCCGGACCGGGCGCGGCATCGAGCCGGTAGCCGGCCAGCGCGTGCTCGTCGACCCGCAGCGAGGTGCCGTCGCGCTCGATGCGCGGCCGGGGCGCTCCCTGCGCCCACGACCAGGTGTTGCGGAACCACAGCGTCGGCAGCACGTCGAGGGTGGCCTCGTCCGGCCCGTGGTTCTCGACGACCACGCGCATGAGCACCTCGGTCGGGGTGGCCTTGGCGTACGTCACGTCGACCGACCAGTAGCGGTCGTCGTCGAAGACGCCGGTGTCGAGCAGCTCGAGCTCGGGGTCGTGCAGCCCCCGGCCGTGGTGGACGAGCCGCTCGTAGGGGAACTCGCCCTGGGGGTAGTGGTAGCGCCAGTGCAGCAGGGCGTGGCTCGGCAGCCCCTCGAGGTACCACCAGTACTCCTTGGCGTCCTCGCCGTGGTTGCCCTCGGGGCCGGCCAGGCCGAACATCCGCTCCTTGAGGATCGGGTCCCTGCCGTTCCACAGGGCCAGCCCGAGGCAGAGCTCGTGGCGGATGTCCGAGATGCCGGCCATCCCGTCCTCGTTCCACCGGTACGCGCGCGAGCGGGCGTGGTCGTGGGGGAAGGAGCGCCAGGCGTCGCCGTCCGCGGAGTAGTCCTCGCGCACGGTGCCCCAGGCGCGCTCGCTCAGGTAGGGGCCCCACTCGTACCAGGGGTTGGCGGTGAACAGGTCGGTCTCGGCGCGGCCGGTCGCCTCGGCCAGCCGCGCGTGCTCGGCGGTGGGAGGCGCCGGTGGGGAGTCGTCCATTCGTGCCATTGCACGCCCAACCGCCGGTAGGCGCCTCATCCGGTGAGGGTGATGCCGGGCGCGGGCGTGCGCCCGAGACTTCAGGAGCACCCGTACCCGGTAGGACAGGACGGCCCGAGATGGACAGCAGCAGCACCCGCCAGCAGCGATCACGGGCCCGGCTCGTGCCGGCGGCGGGGCTGGTGGCGCTCCTGCTCGGCGGGTGCGGCGGCGGCGGCGTCACCCTGCCCACGCCGAGCGGATCGCTGTCCGTCCCGTCGATCTCCGTGTCGATCCCGTCGATCACCCGGTCCCCGAGCGCCGAGGCCCCGCAGACGCCGACGGCCGAGCCGTCGACCGAGGCACCGACCGAGGCCCCGACCGAGACGCCGACCAAGACGCCGACCAAGACCGAGACCCCCACCCCCACGCCGACCAAGACCAAGCCCCCCACGAAGACCCCCACCGAGACCACGTCGGTGGTGGTGACGGCGACCGTGACCCCCACCAAGGAGGTCACCCGCACGGCGACCGCCACACCGACGCCGACCCCGACCCCGTCGATCACCGCGTCGGCGGCCGGTGAGCCGGTCGACGCCGAGGGCGGCGGCATCCCGGGGTGGGTGTGGCTGGTGCTCGCCGCCGTGCTCGCCGGGCTGGCCTGGTTCCTCTGGGCGCGCAACCGCCGCGCCACCGCCTGGGACGCCGAGGTGGCCGAGACCGAGACCGAGGTCGCGTGGTTCGGCCGCGAGCTGCTGCCCCAGCTGCAGCGCAGCACCACCCCCGAGGCACTTGCCGGCGGCTGGCAGGTCAGCGCCGCCCGGGTCAGTGCCGTCGAGGACCGACTGACCGGCCTCGAGGCGTCCGCGCCCGACGAGCAGCGCGCGGCCCGGGCACGCACCCTGCGCGATGCCGTGCGCGCCTCGCGCACCGACGTCGAGACCCTCGTGGCCACCCGTGACCAGGCTGCGACCCCGGTGCAGCTCGCCGCGGCGAGCAGCCGGCTGCTCGACGCCGTGAACCCGCCGCCGCCCCCGGCCCGCTGATCCTCGCCGAGACCGAGACGGGGGCCGGCACCCGGGTGTGACGGAGCAGACCGGGCCGGGCCGCGGCATCCGGAGGATCATGGAGGCATGGCCGAGCACGAGGTCAGCACCCCCCTTCCCACCAGTGCGTCAGGCGCATCCGGAGACGAGCTGCTCGGCGTGAGCGGAGCAGTGGTCGTCGCCGTCGACGGGTCGACCGCCGACGAGCCGGTCGTCGACTGGGCAGCCGACGAGGCCGCCCGGCTCGGGGCGCCGCTGCGCCTGGTGACGGTCGTCGACCCGCAGGTCCAGCTCTCGCCCTACGAGACCCTGGTCTCGGGGGCACCGAGCCTGGCCCAGCACCTCGACGAGGGGGCGCACCGCATCCTCGACCGGGCCGCCGCGCGGGCCCGGGCGCGACGCGACGACGTCCACGACATCGCCGTCGCCGTCCCCTGGGGCCCGCCGGCGGCCGCACTCGTGCGGCTGTCCGAGAACGCCGCCCGGGTCGTCGTCGGGGCACCGGCCCGGGGTCGCCTCGAGCGGATCCTGCTGGGGTCGGTCGCGCTCCCCGTCGTCGCCCACGCCCACTGCCCGGTCGCGGTCGTGCCCTCCGACTCCGTCGTCGCGCCGCCCCACCGCATCCTCGTCGCCGTCGACGGCAGCGAGGCCAGCGCCCGCGCGGTCGAGCTGGCCCTCGGCGTCGCCGAGACGGCCGGTGCCACCGTCACCTGCGTGCTGGCCTGGAACCTCGAGATCCAGGAGGGTGTCGTCGTCACCGAGCGCTCCAGCGAGCGGTGGGCGGCGGTCGAACAGCGCTACACGGACCTGGGCCACCGCACCCTCGACCCCGCCGCCGCGCGGCACCCGGGTGTCACGGCCGACGTCGTCGTCCGGCACGGCTCGCCCGCCAAGGCGGTCGTGGAGGCGGCCGCCGAGCTCGACGTCGACCTCGTGGTCGTCGGACGGCGTGGTCTTGGCGGCTTCCGCGGCCTGCTGCTCGGCTCGGTGAGCCGCCGGGTCGTCGAGCACGCCGGTCGCGTGGTCATCGTCGTGCACTGAGCTCCCACCGCCCGGCGGCCGCGGGGCGCGAATCCTGATGCACGAATGCCCTGTTCAGCGGGGTCCTCAGGCGCTAGGTTCGGCCGGGACCCCGGAGGTGTGGATGGCATCTGTCGCGACGACGCGAGTTCCTCCCTCACGCGTGCTCCTCGTGGCCAGCTTCGGCGCCTTCCTGGCCTTCCTCGACGCCACGATCGTCAACGTCGCCTTCCCGTCGATCCGGGAGTCGTTCGCCGACACCACGATCGGTGAGCTGTCGTGGGTGCTCAACGCCTACAACATCGTCTTCGCGGCCTCGCTGATCCTCTGCGGGCGGCTCACCGACCTGGTCGGCCGGCGCCGGTCGTTCGTGGCCGGGGTCGCCGTGTTCACGATCGCGTCCGCGGCGTGCGGCCTCGCCCCGTCGGTCGAGCTGCTCATCCTGGCGCGCGTCGTGCAGGCCTTCGGGGCAGCGATGCTCGTGCCGGCCTCGCTCGCGCTGGTCATCGCGGCCTTCCCCGCCGAGCGCCGGGCCCACGCCATCGGCGTGTGGGGTGCGTCGGCCGCGGTCGCCGCGGGCGTCGGGCCGCCCATCGGCGGCGCCCTGGTGCAGCTGGGGGGGTGGCGTTGGGCCTTCCTCGTCAACCTGCCCTTCGGCCTGGTGGCGGTCTGGGCGGCGCGGCACGAGCTCGTCGAGAGCCGGGCACCCGGCAAGCGCGTGATGCCCGACCTGGTCGGCGCCGCCCTGCTGGTGGCCAGCCTGGCCCTGCTCAACCTGGGCATCATCAAGGGCGGGGACTGGGGATGGACCAGCCCCGAGGTGATCGGCTCGTTCGTCGGGGCCGCCGCGGCGCTGGCGTTGTTCGTGGTGAGCTCGCGCCGCCATCGGGCCCCGATGCTCGACCCCGCGCTGCTGCGCCTGCGATCGTTCGACCTCGGCTCTGCCGCAACGGTCGCCGCCGGGTTCGGCTTCTACGCCTACCTGCTCACCAACGTCCTGTGGCTCCAGTACGTCTGGGGCTACGACGTGCTGAGGTCCGGCCTGGCCCTGGTGCCCGGTGCGATCGTGGCCGCCCTGGTGGCGTCACGCCTCGGACCGCTCGCCGAGCGCTACGGCTACCGCGTCTTCGTCGTGCCCGGAGCGATCGTCTGGGCCGCGGCCTACCTCTGGTACCACCAGCGGGTCGGTGTGCAGCCCGCCTTCTGGGCCGAGTGGATGCCGGGCCAGGTGCTCAGTGGCATCGGTGTCGGCGCGACCCTGCCGCTGCTCGGGAGCGCCACCCTGGCGGCGGTCCCCGGCGGTCGCTACGCGACGGCATCCGCCGTGGCCTCGAGCGCGCGACAGCTCGGCGGCGTCATCGGCATCGCGGTGCTCGTGGTCATCCTCGGCGACCCCTCACCCGCCACCGTCGTCGCGTCGCTGCACGAGGGCTGGGTGCTCTCCATCGTCGCCTTCCTGGTCGTCGCGGTGCTCGCCCTGCCCCTGGGCCGGATCCACTCGGCCCTCGAGGACGAGGAGGTGCTCGACGAGCGCCCGCCCGTGGTGCTGACCCCGAACCCACCTGCCGAGTGGGCCGTGCCCGCGTCGGTGGGCAGCGCGGACGAGCTGGACCTCTCCGAGCTGGCCCTGTTCTCGGCGCTGCCCGACGCGGCGCGCCACCGGCTCGAGCGCGCCACCCGGGTCGTCGAGCTGCCGGCAGGCGTGGTGCTGATCCACCAGGGCGACCCGCCCGGCTCGGCCTTCGCGGTGCGCACCGGGCGGCTCGAGGTCCTGGTCGACGACACGGTGGTGCGCGAGCTCGGGCCCGGCCAGGTGCTCGGCGAGCTGGCGCTGCTCACGGGCGAGCAGCGCTCGGCCACGGTGCGCGCCCGCCGCGACACGACCCTGGTCGAGATCCCCCGGGCGGCGATGGAGGACGTGCTCACCACCGACCCGTCGGCGGCGCGGTTCCTGCTCGGCCAGGTGGCCGACCGGCTGCGCACCGTCGGCGGCGGCGGCGTGGCCCCGCCGCCACCCGAGCGGGTGTCGGTGGTCGCCGTCGTCGGACTCGGGCCGGCCGTCTCGGCCGCCGACGTCTCCGCGGTGGGTGAGGCCGTGCGCGCGCGCCTGGCCCGGCACCTTCGCGTCGGCGCGCCGGGCGTGGTCGGGCCCGACGGGCTGGCCCGGGCCGAGGCCGACCACGACCGGGTGCTCCTGGTCGCGCCGTCGTCCGCCGACGGCCCGGATGCCGCGTGGCGAGACTTCTGCCTGCGCCAGGCGGATGCCGTGGTGCTCGTCGCGAACAGCGCTGACCCGGTGCCCGGGACGGGCCCGTCGCCGGCCCCCGCGCGCCGCCCCGACCTCGTGCTGCTGGGCTCACCTCCGACCCCCGAGCAGCGGGTGGCGTGGGTGGCCGTCACCGACGCCTGGCAGCTCACGCTCGTGGGCGGCGACCTCGCGACCGGGCTGCGCCCCGTGGCCGACCGGCTGGCCGGCCGGTCGCTCGGGCTGGCCCTGGCCGGTGGTGGCGCCCGCGCCTTCGCCCATGTCGGGGTGCTGCGCGAGCTCGAGGAGGCCGGGCTGCACGTCGACCGGGTCACCGGGGCGAGCATCGGCGCGGTCATCGCGGGCCTGCACTCGATGGGCATCGACGGCGCGACGCTCGAGGAGATCTGCTACTCCGAGTTCGTGCGGCGCCGGCCGTTCAGCGACTACCGGCTGTCCGGCCGTTCCCTGGCCCGTGGGCACCGGGTGCGCGCGGCGATGGAGCGTCACTACGGCACCGACACCGTGCTCGAGGGGCTCCCGCGCCAGCTCTCGATGGTCAGCGTCGACCTGGCCGGCCGCACCCGCCAGGTGCACCGGCGGGGGCGCCTGCTCGACGCGGCCCTCGCGTCGTCGCGGCTGCCCGTGCTCTTCGCCCCGCTCGCCCAGGACGACGGGCGGCTGCTCGTCGACGGCGGGGTGCTCGACAACCTGCCCACCGACCTCCTGGTCGAGCGCGACGAGGGGCCGGTGGTGGCGGTGACGATCGGGTCCGGCGGCGACGGGCCGCGCCGACCCGGGCGCCCCCGGGTACCGGGCCTGGGCGACACCCTGATGCGCACGATGATGATCGGCAGCGGCGGTGCTGCCGACGCCGCCCGCGCCCGCGGCGCCTGGGTGGTCGGCCCGTCGTCGATGGGGGTGGGGCTGCTGGAGTTCCACCAGCTCGACCGGATGGTGCAGTCGGGCCGGGCCGCCGCCCGGGCGCTGCTGGAGCAGGCCTCCGGTGACCTCGCGGCGGCGCCGAGCGAGGATCCCGCCTCGTCGGGCGAGCCGGACGAGGCGGCCTGACCGGGGGCTCGGACGCCTCGAGGGCTCAGTCGCCGAAGGGCCAGCCGTCGGCCATGCCCGGCGCGCGACCGGGCTCGATGTAGTGCTCGTGGCCGAAGAAGGCCGCGAACACCTCGGGCGGCATCGCGAGCATCATCCCGACGTCGGTGGTCTGGCTGCGGTGCGCCTCGAGCGCGGACCGGCGCCGCTCGAGCCACGGTGACACGTCGACCCGCCACGAGATGGCCGACTCGGGCTCGCCGAGCGGGTTGCCGTCGTCCATCGGCTGGTCGGGGTCCCACTCCTCGGTGCCCTCGACGCCGGCGGCCTTGGCGGCCTCGCCGAAGCGGCGCATCGCGTCGCGGTTCATCGTCGACTCCAGCAGCCGTGGCGGGTTCGCGGCGAGCTCGGCGCCGCGGTGCAGCACGCGGTGCACCTGCACGTGGTCGGGGTGGCCGTAGCCGCCGTGCCAGTCGTAGCCGACCGCGATGTCGGCGTGCTCCTCGTCGAGCACCGCGGCGAACCTCGCCCCGGCCTCGTCGACGGGCGCCGCGGTGAAGGCGCCCTCGTGCGAGTTCTGGTCCCAGCCGGTCATGCCGGAGTCGGCGTAGCCGAGCCACACGACCCGGTGCAGCCCGATCGCCGCAGCCGACGCCTCGGCCTCGGCGCGGCGCCGGTCGACCACGGTCTCGCCGGGGGCGAGGTCGTCGGGGACCTCGCCGTGGTCGCCGTGCGTGGCGAAGACGACGACGACCCGATGGCCCTCGTCGACGGCTCGGGCCATCGACCCGGAGGTCTGCGAGGCCTCGTCGTCGGGGTGGGCGTGGAGGAAGACGATCGTGGACATCCGCCCATCATGCCGAGGCCCACCGACGTGGTGCACAGCCGGCCCAGAACCGCCCGACCGCAAACCCCGCAGGGCCCCGCGAAGTGCCTACGGTGATCGGTGGTCCGGGCACCACCGGGCCGGGGGACCCAGGAGGAAACCATGAGCTCTGCCGACATCGTCGAGCCCGACCGCCCCGATGCGGTCGACCACGACACCGTCCCACCCGCCCGCACCGGGCTGCTCGTCCTGGCGGGGGTGCTCCTCTCGCTGCCGGTGATCGCCCTGATGTGGGTGAGCAGCTACAGCCGCGACGAGCCACGGCTCGGTGGCTTCCCGTTCTTCATCTGGTACCAGTTCCTCTGGGTCTTCCTGACCTCGGCGCTGACCTACACGGCCTACCGCATCGTGCTGGTCGCCCGGCCGCACCGGCCGATGGACGACCTGGGCGCGGGCCGCGAGTGGGCCGCACCCGACTCGACGCGGGGGGAGCGGGCATGAGCAACATCAACGGAGTCGCGCTGTTCGTGCTCGTCGTGCTGTTCGCCCTCGTCACCGGCATGGGCTTCTGGGCCAGCCGGTGGCGCCGCCCGACCAGCATGGAGTCGCTCGACGAGTGGGGCCTGGGTGGCCGCTCGTTCGGCACCTGGATCACCTGGTTCCTGCTCGGCGGTGACCTCTACACGGCCTACACGTTCATCGCGGTCCCGGCGGCGATGTGGGCGGCGGGCTCGGTGTCGGGGTTCTTCGCGGTGCCCTACACGATCGTGCTCTACCCGATCATCTTCGTCTTCATGGGCCGGATGTGGTCGGTCAGCCACCGGCACGGCTACGTCACCACGGCCGACTTCGTGCGGGGCCGGTTCGGGTCGCGCGGGCTGTCGCTCGCCGTGGCCGTCACCGGCTTCCTCGCGACGATGCCGTACATCGCACTCCAGCTGGTCGGCATCCAGGCCGTGCTCGAGGTCGTCGGCCTCGGCGGCGGCGACAGCGTCATCGCCAAGGACCTGCCGCTGTTCATCGCCTTCGCCCTGCTCGCGGCGTACACCTACTCGGGCGGCCTGCGCGCACCGGCCGTGATCGCGTTCGTCAAGGACACCCTGATCTACCTCGTCATCATCGTGGCGATCATCTACCTGCCCACCAAGTTCGGCGGGTGGTCGCACATCTTCGACGCGGCGCAGACCAAGATGGCCACGCCGAACCCGGTCGACGGCAAGCCCACCGGCGTCTTCATCCCCGGCGGGTCGCAGTACTGGGCCTACGCCACCCTCGGCCTGGGCTCGGCGCTCGCCCTGTTCATGTACCCGCACTCGATCACGGCGAGCCTGTCGGCCTCCACCCGCAACACGGTGCGGCGCAACGCGGCCATCCTGCCGGCCTACAGCTTCGTGCTCGGCCTCCTCGCGCTGCTCGGCTGGGTCGCGATCGCGGCCGGCACCAAGCCGATCGGCGCCGACGGCAAGCCCAACGCGCAGCTCGTCATCCCGCAGCTGTTCGAGGACGCGTTCCCGTCGTGGTTCGCGGGCGTGGCCTTCGCGGCCATCGCGATCGGGGCGCTCGTGCCGGCGGCCATCATGTCGATCGCGGCGGCCAACACCTTCACCCGCAACATCTACAAGGAGTGGCTCAAGCCCGACGCGACGGTGGCGCAGGAGGCCAGGGTCTCCAAGCTCGCCTCGCTGGTGGTCAAGCTGTTCGCGCTGGTGTTCGTGCTGCTGCTCGACAAGCAGAACGCGATCAACTTCCAGCTGCTCGGCGGCATCTGGATCCTGCAGACCTTCCCGACCATCGTGCTGGGCCTCTACACCCGGTGGATGCACCGGTGGGCGCTGCTCGCCGGCTGGGCGGTCGGCATGGCCTACGGCACCTGGCAGGCGTGGAACGTCACCAACCCGCGGGCCGGCATCGACCACTTCGGTGGCTCGCTCGCGAACATGCCCGTCATCGGCCAGCTGGGCTACATCGCGCTGACCGCGTTCGTCATCAACCTGGTCGTGGCGGTCGTGCTGACCGTCGTGCTGCGGGCGGTCAAGGCACCCGACGGCGAGGACGAGACGATCCGCGGCGACTACTTCGCCGACTCCGGCGACCCCCGGGTCGAGAAGGTGCAGCAGCCGCTGCACCAGGAGGCGCCGAGCGTCTGAGATCCCGGATGCCGTGCCGCCCGTGACCGCGGGCGGCACGGCCTACGCTCACGGCATGCGGATCGCGGTGACCGGTGGGTCGGGAAAGCTGGGCAGGCACGTCGTCGAACGGCTGCGGGGGAGCGGGCACGACGTCGTGAACCTCGACACCCACGGCGAGCGGTGGAGCGGCTGGGTCGCCGTCGACCTCACCGACTACGGGCAGGTGGTCGACGCCCTGGGTGGCGTGCGGGGCGAGCAGCCGGCCGCCGAGGCGGTGGTCCACCTGGCGGCGATCCCGGCTCCGGGGCTGCACAGCGACGTCGCGACCTTCCGCAACAACCAGCTGACCACCTTCAACGTGCTCCACGCCGCGACCCGGCTCGGCATCACCAAGGTGGTCATGGCGTCCAGCGAGACCGTGCTCGGGCTGCCATTCGACACCCCGCCGCCGTACATCCCGGTCGACGAGGAGTACCCGGCGCGACCCGAGTCGGTCTACTCGCTCGGCAAGCACCTCGAGGAGACCATGGCGGTCGAGCTGTGCCGCTGGCACCCGGGCCTGTCGGTGACGGCCCTGCGCTTCTCGAACGTCATGGACGTCGAGGACTACGCGCAGTTCCCCTCGTTCGACGCCGACGCCACGCTGCGACGCTGGAACCTGTGGGGCTACATCGACGGCCGCGACGGTGCGCAGGCGGTCGAGAAGGCCCTCGCGCACACCGAACCGGGGTTCGACCGGTTCGTCATCGCCTCACCCGACACCGTGATGAGCCGCCCGAACGCCGAGCTCGTGGCCGAGCAGTTCCCCGGGGTCGAGGTGCGCGGCGACCTCGGAGAGCACGACACGCTGCTGTCGATCGACAAGGCACGGCGCGTGCTCGGGTTCGACCCGCGGCACTCGTGGCGTGACGAGGTCTGAGGCCGCCGCACCCTCGTGGTTTCGGGGCACCCGCCCGCGCACGGCAGGATGGGCGCATGGTCACCGCCGCCCCGCCGCCCCGGCTCGTCGAGCTCGCTCACGCCCACGGGGTCGCGACCGAGTACTGGGACTGGCAGGGCCAGCACGTCACCGTCTCGGCGGCCGCCATCCGGGCCGTGCTCACGGCGCTGGGCATCCAGGCCGAGGGTGACGACGCGGTCGAGCAGGCGCTCGTCGACGTCGAGCTCGCCCCGTGGCGCCGCACCCTGCCCGCCACCGTGGTCGCCCGCGAGGGGTGGACGCCGTGGGTGTACGCCCACGTGCCGGCGGGCACCGGCATCCGGCTCGACGTCGTGCTCGAGGACGGCACCGTGCGCGACGTGCCGCAGGTCGACCGGTGGGTACCCGACCGCGAGGTCGACGGCCGCCCGGTGGGGGAGGCGACCTTCGAGGTACCCGGTGACCTGCCCACGGGGTGGCACCGCCTCGTGGCCCACCTCGACGTGCCCGCGGTCGACCCCCGCACGGTGGAGGCCACCCTCGTCGTGACCCCGCAGCGACTCTCGCTGCCGCCCGCGGTGGCCGAGGGGCGGGTCGTCGGCCTGATGGCGCAGCTGTACCAGGTGCGCTCGGCCGAGTCGTGGGGCGTCGGCGACCTCGGCGACCTCGCCGACCTCGCGACCTGGGCCGCGGCGGCGCACGACGCCGACTTCGTGCTGATCAACCCGCTGCACGCGGCCGAGCCGGTCACCCCGATGGAGCCCTCGCCGTACCTGCCGACCACGCGGCGCTTCGTGAACCCGCTCTACCTGCGGGTCGAGGACGTCCCCGAGCTGGCCCGGCTCGAGCACGCGGCGTACGGCCGGGTGTCGACCCTGGCTACCGAGGCGCGCGCGCTGAACTCGGTCGACCGGATCGACCGCGACGCGGCCTGGTCCGCCAAGAAGGAGGCCCTGCGGCTCGTCTTCGACCTGGGCCTGACCGGCCGGCGGGAGCGGTCGTTCGTCGAGTTCTGCGACCGCGAGGGCGACGGCCTCACGACGTTCGCCACCTGGTGCGCGCTCGTCGAGGAGTACGGGCTGCCCTGGTCCGACTGGGCCGACGAGCTGCAGGACCCCTCCAGCGCCGCCGTCGCCACCTTCCGCGAGCGGCACGCCGCCGAGGTCGACTTCCACTGCTGGTTGCAGTGGCTGCTCGAGCAGCAGCTCGCCACCGTGCAGCACGACGCCCGCGCGGCGGGGATGTCGCTGGGCATCGTGCACGACCTCGCCGTCGGGGTGCACCCGCTCGGGGCCGACGCCTGGGGGCTGGGCGACGCGCTCGCGCGGGGGGTCACCGTCGGTGCGCCGCCGGACCAGTTCAACCAGCTCGGCCAGGACTGGAGCCAGCCGCCGTGGCGTCCGGACCGGCTCGCCGAGCTCGGGTACGCGCCCTTCCGCGACATGGTGCGCACCGTGCTGCGCGACTCTGGCGGCATCCGCGTCGACCACATCATCGGGCTGTTCCGCCTCTGGTGGGTGCCGCAGGGCCACCCGGCCAGCGAGGGCACCTACGTCCGCTACGACCACGAGGCCCTGATCGGCGTGCTGGCGCTCGAGGCGCACCGGGCCGGCGCCGTCGTGGTGGGGGAGGACCTCGGCGTCGTGCCGCCCGAGACCCGCGACTTCCTGTCC
>DASSQL010000067.1:0-3075 GCA_035702525.1 Ornithinibacter sp.
GGCGAGCGCCTCGCAGACCCCCTCGCTCGCGACGTCGGCGTTGGTGTGGGCCACGTACAGCGCGACGTCGCCGACGACGAGGTGGGTGACGCTGGCCCCCTTGGCGCTGGTCGTCGCGACGCCGTGCACGCCTCGCAGCAGCAGCGGGTGGTGGGTCAGCAGCAGGTCGGCGCCCAGCTCGCGGGCCTCCTCGATGACGGCGAGGGTGGGGTCGACCGCCAGGTGCACGCGGCGCACCGGCTGCCGCGGGTCGCCGGTGACCAGCCCGACCCGGTCCCAGGACTGCGCGGTGCTGGGCGGGTAGAGGCGCTCCACGACCTCGAGCACCTCACCCAGGGTCAGGTCGTCGACGTCGCTCATGTGGGCCCGGCCGGGATCGAACCGACGACCTTCGCGGTGTAAACGCGGCGCTCTACCAGCTGAGCTACAGGCCCCGAACGGCCGGGTCCCCCGAGGAGGTCACCGGACCGCGGACATTGTGGCAGGTGTGGCCGCCGCGTCAACACGCCATCGGTCAACGCAGCGCGGCGACCTCGCCCGGCAGCTCGCCGAAGTCGCGGCGCTCGCCCGGCCCGTTGACGAGGGTCCAGCGCACGATGCCGTCGCGGCCGATGAGGAAGGTGCCGCGGATCGGCGCGCCGGTGGCCTCGTTGAGCACGCCGAAGGCACGCGTGACCTCGCCGTGCGGCCAGTAGTCGGACAGCAGGGGGAAGAAGTAGCCCTGGGCGTCGGCCCACGCGCGCAGCGAGAACATCGGGTCGCACGAGATGCAGACGACCTGCAGGTCGTCGGCGACGAACCGCTCGAGGTGGTCGCGGATCTCGTCGAGCTCGCCGGTGCAGATGCCGGAGAACGCGAACGGGTAGAAGACGACGACGACGTTCTTGGTCGCGGTCAGCTCGGCGAGCGAGACCTCGACGCCGTTCTGGTCGCGCAGGGTGAAGTCGGGCGCGACCTGGCCGACGGTGAGCGGGGCCAGGGTGGACGTCATCATGCGGCCATCCTGCCAGCCGCGGGGGGTTACCGGCGGACGCGGGTCCGGGGTGCGACGAGCTTGTGCGCGCGCCACTCCGCGGCGACGTTGAAGGTTCCGGCCGTGTGCAGGCCCGCCGTGACCGCCGCCTCGTCGATGTCGCTGGGGTCGACCTCGTCACCGGTGAGCTTCGGGGTCAGCAGCACGACGAAGCCCCCGTCGTCGAGCACCCCCACCATGTCGACCAGCGCGTCGCCGAGGTCACCGTCGCCGTCGCGGAACCACAGGAGCACGGCGTCGGCACCCCCGGTGTAGTCCTCGTCCTCGATCTCGGAACCGCAGTGGTCCTCGACGGCGTAGCGGAACTCGTCGTCGACGTCGGAGTCGTAGCCGAACTCCTGGACCACCTGGTCGCGGGCGAACCCGAGGCGCTCGACGACGCCGGAGCCACTGGTGCCCGGGTCGCTCGGCGGTGGGACGGGGGTGTTCACGGTGTCACGGCCTTTCTGGTTCGGGGGTGCCCTGCGGGTGCGGGGACCAGTCCACCAACCCCGGAGGGTCGGGTGCAAGGGGGGCGCGCGGTGGTTCCGACCTGCGGCGGGCGGACCGGGCGCGTTCGGACACCTCCGCGAGGAAGCCCTCGGCGTGCGCGACGTCGAGGTGGGCGAGCACCGGCGAGACCGGCCCGGGCGCCGGGACGACGTGCACCGTCGCCAGGCCCAGCCGGGTCTCGAGCCAGCCCTGGCGCACGGTGAGCGACTGGATGCGGGCGTGCGGCACCGCGATCGCGCGTCGGGTCAGCCGGCCGTGGCGCAGCAGCACGGCCGACGCCTCGTCGCTCCAGCCGTTGCGCCGCCATGACACCGGGTCGAGCCACCGGGCGGTCGGGGTCTGCCCGCGCCACGCCGGGTCGCCGCCCTCGCCGAGCACGGCGGCGTCCCAGGCGGCCGAGGGCACCCCGGGCGTCACCAGGGCGAGCACGAGCCGGGCGTCGGCGAGGGTGCCGACCGGCAGCAGCGTCGTCTCGCGCTGCCCCTCGCCCTCGCCCATGCCGCCGGACCCTGCGACGTTGACCCGGATGCGGTACCAGCCCAGCGGCCGCCACCAGAGCGGCTGCACGAGCTCGAGGGCCTGGATGCGGTGCAGCGGGATCGTGGTCGCCCGCAGGTCGGTGAGCCCCTCCTGGACCCGCACCCCGGTGCCGGCGTCGGCGAGGTGGAAGTTGCCGTGGGTGAGCAGCTCCTTGACCCGGTTGATCGCGATGCCGATCGCGACCGGCAACAGCGCCGGGATGCCGGCCAGGGCCAGCGGGCCGACGCTGCGGACCCCGGCCCCGACCAGCCCGAAGACGACGAGCGCGCCGAGCGCGATGGTCGACCCGTGCAGGATGGTCGCGACGAACAGCCGCCCGTTCGGCACCTCGAGCACCGGTTGGAGCACCGCACCCGGGCGCCAGGCGGCCTCCGGGGGCACCGAGCCGGGCGCGAGCGGGGCGCCGGCCGCATCGGGGCGCAGGGCGGCCTCGTCGGTGCGGCCGGCGAGCTCGAGCAGGTGCTCGCGCAGCGCCTCGGCCCGGCCGAGGTCGAGGAAGGACAGGGAGAGGGTGGAGTCGGACCCGCCGGCGGACTGCACGACGACCCGGGCCAGCCCCAGGGCCCTGGCGAGCAGCGGCCGCGACAGCTCGACGGCCTGCACGCGCTCGAGGCGCACCTGCCGGTGCTGGCGGAACAGCGCCCCCTGGCGCAGCTCGACCTGGCCACCGCCGACCCGGAAGCGCGAGAACCGCCAGCTGACCCAGTTGACCAGGGCGATCACGCCGAGGAAGACGACGAGGCCGGCCAGCGCGAGGAACGGGTGGTGCACCGCCGTCGTGAAGGGGTCGCCACCACCACCGTTTGGCTCGTCGAGCGGTGAGCCGTCGGTGCCCACGAAGAGGTCACCGAAGCCCAGCGAGTTGAGGAACGTGTCGAACAGCTGGGAGGCCGCGTAGCCCAGGATCGCGAGCAGCACGACGCCGCCCCGGAGCAGCGGCGACAGCGGGTGGAGCCGCTGCCACTCCCCCGAGTGCTCCGCGACGGGTTCGCTCACAGGCCGGCCCGCTG
>DASSQL010000068.1:0-2666 GCA_035702525.1 Ornithinibacter sp.
GTCAGTGCCCCCGAGCGGATGTGAGGGCTGACCGATGCGTTCGCACGAGGCCGGTGTCCTCCACGCCGAGGGCTACGGCGGGCCCCCGCTCTACCTGCCGTACCCGAGCGACGTCATGGAGCTGCTGCCGCAGCTGTGGCCGCGCTCCGTCGGCCGGGACGACCAGGGCCGGCTGACCGTCGGGGGCGTCGACGTGCTCACCCTGGCCCGCGACCACGGCACGGCCGCCTACATCCTGGATGAAGACGACTTCCGTTCTCGTGCAGCGGAGTTCCGCGACAGTTTCGCGTCGGCCTTCGAGCCGCTGGCGGGCGCCGACGTCTACTACGCGGGCAAGGCCTTCCTCTGCACCGCCGTCGCGCGCTGGGTCGCCGACGAGGGCCTGCACCTCGACGTGTGCACCGGCGGCGAGCTGGCCGTCGCACGCCGCGCGCAGTTCCCCCCGGAGCGGATCGGCTTCCACGGCAACAACAAGACCACCGCCGAGATCCGCGAGGCCCTCGACTACGGCGTCGGCCGCATCGTCGTCGACTCCTTCCACGAGATCGACCGGATCGCCGCGGTGGCCGAGGAGCTCGGTGTCGTCGCCCCGGTCATGGTGCGGGTGACGGTCGGCGTCGAGGCGCACACCCACGAGTTCATCGCCACCGGCCACGAGGACCAGAAGTTCGGGTTCAGCCTCGCCGGTGGCCAGGCGCTCGAGGCGGCGGCCCGACTGCTGGCCCGGCCCGACGTGTTCGACGTGCGCGGCCTGCACAGCCACATCGGCAGCCAGATCTTCGACACCGGCGGCTTCGAGATGGCGGCCCGCCGGCTGGTCGGTCTGCACGCCCGGATCGTCGACGAGCACGGGTACCACTGCCCCGAGATCGACCTCGGCGGCGGCTACGGCATCGCCTACACCTCGCAGCACACCCCCTTGTCGGTCGCGACCCTGGCGGAGGAGATGGCCGACATCGTCGGGCGCGAGCTCAAGGCGGTCGGCGACGGCGACAACGCCCGGGTGCCCCGGGTGTCGATCGAGCCCGGCCGCGCGATCGTCGGCCCCAGCACCTTCACCCTCTACGAGGTCGGCACGGTCAAGGACGTCGAGGTCGGCGGCGGCCACACCCGCACCTACGTCTCGGTCGACGGCGGGATGAGCGACAACGCGCGCCCCGCGCTCTACGAGGCCGACTACTCGTGCACCCTGGCCAGCCGCCGCTCCGAGGCCGAGCCGCGGCTGTCCCGGGTGGTCGGGCGGCACTGCGAGAGCGGCGACATCGTCGTGCTCGACGAGTACCTTCCGGCCGACGTCGTGCCCGGCGACCTGATCGCCGTGCCCGGCACGGGCGCCTACTGCCGCAGCCTGTCGAGCCAGTACAACCACACCCCCCGACCGCCCGTCGTCGCCGTCCGTGGAGGCCGCTCACGCGTGCTGGTGCGGCGTGAGACCATCGAGGACCTGCTCGCCCTCGACGTGGCGGACGCGTGAGGACCCACAGCGAGGAGATGGACCCCACCATGGCGCACGAACCCGGTGCCCCCCTGCGCGTCGCCCTGCTCGGCTGCGGCGTCGTGGGGTCCGCCGTCGCGACCAAGCTCGTCGAGAACGCCGACGACCTCGCCGCCCGGGTGGGCGCGAAGCTCGAGCTGGTCGGCATCGCCGTGCGCCGCCCGCAGCGGCCGCGCCCCGACGTGCCGGTCGACCCCGAGCTCTTCACCGCGGACGCCGAAGAGCTCGTCACCCGCGCCGACGTCGTCATCGAGGTGATCGGCGGCATCGAGCCGGCCCGCAGCCTGATCCTGCGCGCGATGGAGCACGGCGCCTCGGTGGTCTCTGCCAACAAGGCGCTGCTGGCCGAGGACGGCCCGACCCTCTACGCCGCCGCCGACACCAACGACGTCGACCTCTACTACGAGGCGGCCGTGGCGGGCGCGATCCCGATCCTGCGCCCGATCCGCGAGTCGCTCGCGGGCGACGACGTGCGCCGCGTGCTCGGCATCGTCAACGGCACCACGAACTTCGTGCTCGACAAGATGGACACCACCGGCGCCGGCTTCGCCGAGACCGTCGAGCAGGCGCAGGCCCTGGGCTACGCCGAGGCCGACCCCACCGCCGACGTCGAGGGCTTCGACGCCGCCGCCAAGGCCGCCATCCTCGCCAGCCTCGCCTTCCACACCCGGGTCTCCTCGCTCGACGTGCACCGCGAGGGCATCACCGAGGTGACCGCCGGCGACATCCAGGCCGCCAAGGAGATGGACTGCGTCGTCAAGCTGCTCGCCATCTGCGAGAAGGTCGTCGGCGCCGACGGCGCTCCCGCGGTCAGCGTCCGCGTGCACCCGGCGATGATCCCCAGGAGCCACCCGCTGGCCAGCGTCCGCGAGGCGTTCAACGCGGTCTTCGTCGAGGCGGCCGCCGCCGGTGAGCTGATGTTCTACGGGCGCGGCGCGGGTGGCGACCCCACGGCATCCGCCGTGCTCGGTGACGTCGTCGCGGTGGCCCGGCACAAGGTCGCCGGCGGCCGCGGGCCGGGGGAGTCGGCCTACGCCGACCTGCCCGTCGTCGACATGGGCCAGTCGCTGACCAGGTACCACATCAGCCTCGACGTGGCCGACCGGCCGGGCGTGCTCGCCCAGGTCGCGGCGGCGTTCGCGACCCACGACGTGTCGATCGAGACGGTGCG
>DASSQL010000069.1:0-6420 GCA_035702525.1 Ornithinibacter sp.
TGAGCTGTTCGGCACCGAGGCGCAGCGGCGCGGCCTGGCCGGGCTCGTCATCCTCGGGCGCTCGCGCGACACGGCCACGCTCGCGGAGCTGCGGATGCCGGTGTGGTCGACCGGGTTCGCCCCCAACGCCTACGCGGCGACGGCACTGCCGGAGACCGGCGTCAGCCTGTCCCTGGACGGGGTCCGGGTCGACCCGGGTGAGCTGGTCGTCGGCGACGACGACGGCCTCGTCGTCGGCTCGGACGACGAGTTCGCTGCCGCGGTCGACGGCGCCGAGGCCATCGAGGCCAGGGAGAAGGGCCTCCAGGCCCGGCTGCTCGACGGCGCCTCGCTCTTCGACGTCATGAACTACGACGAGCACCTCGCGGCGCTGCGTGACGGGCGCCCGGGCGGCCTGGCGTTCGGCTGACCGTCGCGCCGCACCGAACCCGTCGACCCCAGGAGGTTGGACATGACCACGTTCGCCCATCGCGCCGGGCGCGTGCAGCCGTCAGCGATCCGCGAGTTCCTCGCTCTCGCAGGCGATCCCGCCATCACGTCGTTCGCCGGCGGCTACCCCGACCCCACCCTCTTCCCCATGGACGAGCTGCACGGCATCTACGCCGACCTGCTCTCGCCGCGGAACGCAGCGGCGTTGCAGTACACGGCATCCGACGGGTTGCCCGAGCTGCGCGCGCTGGTGGCCGCCCGGCTGACCGCCGACGGGATGCCGTGCACCGCCGACGACGTCCTCATCACCCAGGGCGGCCAGCAGGGCCTGGACCTCACGGCCAAGCTGTTCATCGACGCCGGCGACGTCATCGTCACCGAGCGGCCGACCTTCCTCGGGGCACTCATCGCCTTCAACCCGTGCGAGCCGGACTACCGCTCGGTGCCGATGGACGACGAGGGCATGGACACACACGCCCTCGAGGAGGTGCTGCGCAGCACCGAGCGGGTCAAGCTCGTCTACACCGTTCCCGACTTCCAGAACCCCACGGGTCGCACGATGAGCCTGGCCCGGCGTCGGCGTCTGGTCGAGCTCGCCGAGGAGTACGACGTCGTCGTCCTCGAGGACACGCCGTACCGCGAGCTGCGCTACGAGGGCGAGCGCCTGCCCACGATCGCGAGCCTCGACCCCAACGGACGGGTCGTCCACCTGGGCAGCTTCTCGAAGATCCTCGCGCCCGGGCTCCGCCTCGGCTGGGCCCTCGCCGCCCCCGAGATCCGCGAGAAGCTCTCGCTGCTCAAGCTCGCGGCCGACACCCAGAACGGCACGCTGAACATGCGCGCGGCGGCGGCCTACCTCACCCGCTTCGACATCGAGCAGCACATCGCCGACATGCTCCCCACGTACCGGCACCAGCGAGACCTCATGCTCGCGAGCATGACCGAGCACTTCCCGGACGGCATCACCTGGACCCGCGCCCACGGTGGCCTGTTCACCTGGGTGACCTTCCCGAGCGGGCTCGACCTGGCCGCGTTCCAGCGCGACGTCCTCATCCCGCGCGCCGGGGTGATCGTCGTGCCGGGGACACCCTTCTTCGCCGACCGCCCGGAGGCCAACCACGCCCGGATGAGCTTCTCCGGGGTGCCGGACGCGCGGCTCGTCGCCGGGGTGCGCGCCATGGGAGACCTGCTGGCCGAGGTGCTGCCCTGACCGGCGCCACGGATCCCCGGACGACCCCACCGACGGGCGCGATTGACACCGGGCGGCGACCGGGCGACCTTGGGATGGTCCGGCAGCACAGCCACGGGGAAGAGGGTCACCGCCATGTCGATCTTTGCTCGCATCGGCACGATCAAGGGTGAGTCGCACGACGCCCGGCACCGCGACGAGATCGACGTGCTGTCCTGGTCGTGGGGTGTCTCCCAGTCCGGCCCGGCGGGCCACGCCGGCGGGGGTGCCGGTGCGGGCCGGGCGAGCTTCCACGACTTCACGTTCACCCACCACGTCGACAGGGCGTCACCGCTGCTGATGACGGCGTGCGCCACCGGTCGGCACGTCAGCGACGCGCGGGTCACCGTGCGCAAGGCCGGAGGGGGCCAGCAGGAGTACCTCGTCATCACGATGACCGACGTGCTCGTGACCGCCGTCCTCCCCAGCGTCAGCGAGCAGGGCGACGCCACCGAGGGCGTCGTGCTCACCTTCGCGAAGGTCGACCTCGAGTACCGGCCACAGAAGCCGGACGGCAGCCTCGACGCCGGGGTGCACTTCCGGTACGACGTCAAGGCGCAGCGGGAGGGCTGACGCCGGATGCCGGTGCCGCGCAGTCGTGCTCAGAGGAAGGAGGCGACGACCTTCTCGCGGTCGAAGGTGGCGATGATCCACCGCATCATCAGCACGTCGAGCACCACCAGGACGCCGCCGATCACCGCGAACAGGGTGGAACCGAGGAGCATCACGCCGGTGGCCTGACCGACCACGAGCAGGATCAACGGCAGGATCGCGAAGCCGGCGATCGAGTTGGCCGACTGGTACGTGCCGACCCGGGCCGAGACCCAGACCACGCAGGTCGTCACGAACGTGGCGACGGCGGGCACCAGCAGGAGCATCATCACCCACCAGTTGAGGGTCGGGAAGTACCAGTGCCCGACCAGGGGGTTCCCGAGCAGGTTGACCAGGAGGGTGTAGACGCCGAAGCACACCCACGACACGACCACCGCGGGGATGACCGCGCCGAGGATCTTGCCCACGACCAGGGCGGTGTCGGTCACCGGGGTGTAGAGCACCCCCTCGAGGGTGTGCCGCTCCTTCTCCCCGGCGAAGCTGTTCGCCGCCAGCACGACGGCCACCATGGTGGGGATGATCAGGAAGAAGCCGGCGAACAGGTAGACGGTGGCGATGTACGCGGCCTGGCCCTGCACGCTCAGCTCCCCGGCCCCGGGGAAGGCGGACGTGGGGATCTTCGCGATCAGCTCCTGCGCGTCGGCCGCGCTCATCGAGCGCAGCGCGAGCAGCAGCCCGACCGGGTAGAGCACGACGAAGACGAACGGCACGATCGCCACCGGCGCCAGCACCTGCCCGGTCGCGGTGCTCTCGCGCAGGTCCTTGGCCGCGATCGTCCAGATCGTGCCGCCCCTCATCGCGCGCCTCCCACGGTCACGGCTTCCGCCTCCTCCTGGTGGACCAGACGCAGGTAGGCCTCCTCGAGAGTCGGCGGCTCCTCGGCCACACCGAGCAGGTCACCCGGCATCGCCGCGATCGCTCTGACCACCGCCGGGACGGCCTGCCGGCCGGTGAGCTCGACGATCGCGCCACCGACGACCGGGGTGACCCCCCGCACACCGTCGAGGGCGGCGATCCCCGGCTCGTCGAGCACCGTCCGGGGCGCCACGGTGACCCGGACGCGCACCTCGGGCACCAACGTGCGCGCGACGTCGGCGGGTGCGCCCTGCGCCGCGATCCGGCCGCCGGACAGGACTCCCACCTTGGTGCAGACCGACTCCATCTCCTCGAGGCGGTGCGAGGTGATGAAGAACGTGCGGCCCTGCTCGATGGACAGGTCGCGGATGTAGGTCATCAGCTCGTGCGCCGCCTCCGGGTCGAGCCCGGCCGTCGGCTCGTCGAGGAAGACCAGCCGCGGGTCGGCGATGAGGGCCCGCGCGATCAGCGTCTTCTGCTTCATGCCCTTGGAGTAGGCACCCACGCGGTCGCCCTGTCGGTCGGCCAGGCCGAACCGGTCGAGCAGCGCGCCCGCAGCCATCGCGGCATCCGCGGCGGACATCCCGTAGAGCCGGCCGAAGAAGATCAGGTTGTCCAGGCCGGTGAGCCGGTCGTACAGGGCGGTGTCGGTCTGCACACCGATGTGCGGCCGGACGGCGGCGATCTGCTCAGGGAGGTCATGGCCGAGCACCCGCAGGCAGCCGGCCCGATCGGGGTGCAGCACCCCGGTCAGGATCCGCACCGTCGTGGTCTTGCCGGCACCGTTCGCGCCCAGCAGGCCGAAGACCCCACCCGGCGGCAGGTCGAGGTCGACTCCGGTGAGCACCGGGGTGTCGCCGAAGGACCGCGCGAGGCCCGCGACCTCGATGGCCAGCGGGGACGAACCTCCCGCCGGGGCTCTCATGGCCCTCCTGTGCTCGCGTGGAACCGGACCCATGAATTGTCCTCCGGGAGTGGTCGGCCCGGGCCGGTCGTGTGGCTCGGTTCACGTGCCGGCAGCAACCGCCCGTCGCCGCTCCCGTGCCACCCGGCCCGACAGGGCTACCGTGGCCTGATGGAGTCCGTCGAGCCGGTCCGCGTCATCCGTGATGCCGAGCTGGTCGAGACCGACCCGACGTCGGGCATGCTGCGTCGGCGCGCCTTCGAGGCACCCGGCCTGTGGGCCGGCCAGGTGGTGACCGAGCCCGGTGTCTTCTCGGGGTGGCACCACCACGACTCCAACAGCTCGATGCTCTACGTCGTGCGCGGCGTGCTCCGCCTCGAGTGCGAGGGCGTCGAGGGCTGGGTCGACGCCGTCGCGGGCGACTACGTCCGGGTGCCGGCGTTCACGGTGCACCGGGAGTCCAACCCCGGGCGTGAACCGTCACTGGCCGTCATCGCCCGGGCGGGGGTCGGCATCCCCACCGTCAACGTGCCGCACGCCCCGCCCCCACACACCTGACACCCGGGCCCAGCCGGGCCGACCCGGGGAACCTACGATCGCGGGATGAGCGCGGACCTCGTCATCACCAGCCTGGCCGGCGGCCACGCTCACCGCACCCTGTTCGAGTCACTCGACCTGACCGTCGCGCCGGGCGACGTCGTGGGCGTGGTCGGCGCCAACGGAGCCGGCAAGACCACTCTGCTGCGCATCCTCGCCGGCGACCTGGAGCCGCTCGCCGGCGTCGTCTCGACCGCGCCCAAGGACGCCTTCGTCGGCTGGCTGCCGCAGGAGCACGAGCGGCTCGCCGGCGAGACCGTCGCGGGGTACGTCGCCCGCCGCACCGGGGCCGCCGCCGCGACCGAGGCGATGGAGCGGGCCGCCACGGGGCTGGCCACGCACTCCCGGGCCGCGGAGGACGCCTACGCCCGCAGCCTCGACCACTGGCAGGCCAGCGGCGCCCCCGACCTCGACGAGCGCCTCCCGCCGGTGCTGGCCGACCTCGGCCTGGACGTCGACGCCGGCGCCCTGATGACCTCGCTGTCCGGCGGGCAGGCCGCCCGCGCCGCACTGGCCGCCCTGCTGCTGAGCCGGTTCGACGTGGTGCTGCTCGACGAACCCACGAACGACCTCGACCTCGCCGGGCTGGAGCGGCTGGAGGGGTTCGTGAGCAGCCTGCGCGCCGGCGTGGTGCTGGTCTCCCACGACCGCGAGTTCCTCTCCCGGGTGGTGACGCGCATCGTCGAGCTCGACCTCGCCCAGGGGCGGGTCGCCGTCTACGACGGGGGCTACGACGCGTTCCTCGAGGAGCGGGCCATCGCCAGCCGGCACGCGCGAGAGGCGTACGAGGAGTTCGCCGACCTCAAGGCCGACCTGGTCGGACGCGCCCGGACCCAGCGCGAGTGGAGCTCACAGGGCGTCCGCAACGCCATGCGGAAGTCCCCCGACAACGACAAGATCCGGCGCAGGGCCCAGACGGAGTCGTCCGAGAAGCAGGGCCAGAAGGTGCGCCAGATGGAGTCGCGGATCGCCCGGCTCGACGAGGTCGAGGAGCCGCGCAAGGAGTGGGCGCTGCGCTTCACGATCGGCAGCGCGCCCCGCTCCAGCTCGGTCGTCGCGACCCTCGACGGGGCCACGGTGAGCCTGGGCGGTTTCACGTTCGGGCCGGCATCGCTGCAGGTCAGCGCCGGTGACCGGATCGGCGTCACCGGCCCGAACGGCGCCGGCAAGACGACCTTGCTGCGGCTGCTGCTGGGCCGGCTCGCCCCGGACGCCGGCCGCGCCGGCCTGGGCGCCTCGGTGGCGGTCGGCGAGATCGACCAGGCCCGCACCGGGCTGGCCGACGACCTCCCCCTGGGGGACGCCTTCGAGGCGGCGATGCCGCGGATGACGCCGGCCGAGGTGCGAACCCTGCTGGCGAAGTTCGGCCTGCGTGCCGACCAGGTCACCAGCCGGGTCGGGAAGCTCTCGCCCGGCGAGCGCACCCGGGCCGCGATGGCCCTGCTGCAGGCCCGCGGGGTGAACCTGCTGGTGCTCGACGAGCCCACCAACCACCTGGACCTACCGGCGATCGAGCAGCTCGAGCAGGCCCTGGAGGGCTACGACGGGTCGCTGCTGCTGGTCTCGCACGACCGCAGGCTGCTCGACACGGTGCGGCTCGACCAGCGCTGGCACGTCGAGGACGGCCGGGTGACCGTCAGCCACGTGGGCTGAACCCGGTGCGAGCAGGCAGGACGACCGGGCTAGAGCTTGGTCAGCTTGCGGAAGGGCGTGGTGACCCGGATCTTCGTCCCGTTGAAGTCCACCGTCACCCCACCGGCGTCGACCCCGACGACCCGACCCAGCCCGTGCGAGT
>DASSQL010000070.1:0-8703 GCA_035702525.1 Ornithinibacter sp.
GGCACGTCGGCGAGCTCGTCGACCGAGGCCGCGCGGATCCGCTTCACGGACCCGAACCGCTTGAGCAGCGCCTTGCGCCGCTTCTCGCCGAGCCCGGGGATGCCGTCGAGCTGGCTGGTGGTCATCGCCTTCGACCGGCGCTGGCGGTGGAACGTGATCGCGAAGCGGTGCGCCTCGTCGCGCAGCCGCTGCAGCAGGTACAGCCCCTCGCTGGTGCGGGGCAGCACCACCGGGTACTCCTCGCCCGGCACCCAGACCTCCTCGAGCCGCTTCGCGAGCCCGACCACCGCGACGTCGACGACCCCGCAGTCCTCCAGGGCGCGGGCGGCGGCGTTGACCTGGGGCAGCCCACCGTCGACGACGACGAGGTTGGGGCGGTAGGCGAACCGGGCCGGCCGGGCGCCGATCTCGGGTGAGTCGCCGTCAGCCCCCTCGGCCACGGCATCGCGCTGCGCCTCCTCCGCCTCCTCCTTCTGGCCACGGCGGAAGCGGCGGGTGAGCACCTCGTGCATCGCCGCGGTGTCGTCGGTGGCGCCGGTCTCGTCACCGCGCACGATGAACCGGCGGTACTCGGACTTGCGCGGCAGGCCGTCCTCGAAGACGACCATCGAGCCGACGACCTGGGTGCCCTGGACGTGGCTGATGTCGAAGCACTCGATGCGCAGCGGGGCCTCGTCGAGCTCGAGGGTGTCCTGCAGCTGCTGGAGGGCCTGGCTGCGGGTGGTGAGGTCGCCGGCCCGGGTCACCTTGTGCCGGGCCAGGCTCTGCTTGGCGTTGCGGGCGACGGTCTCCATCAGGGTGCGCTTGTCGCCGCGGCGGGGCACCCGCAGGTCGACCCGGCTGCCGCGCAGGGCGCCGAGCCACAGCGACAGGGCCTCGGCGTCGTCGGGCAGCACGGGCACGAGCACCTCACGTGGCACGGCGTCGCCGGCCTCGCTGCCGTAGACCTGCTGGAGCAGGTGCTCGACGACGTCTGGCGTGGTCTCGGCGTCGCGCTCGGCGACCCAGCCGCGCTGGCCGCGGACCCGGCCACCGCGCACGTGGAACAGCTGCACCGCCACCTCGAGCTCGTCCTCGGCGAGGGCGAACACGTCGGCGTCGGTGGCGTCGGGCAGCACGACGGCGGACTTCTCGAGCACCCGCTCCAGCGCGCCGATGTCGTCGCGCAGCCGGGCAGCCCGCTCGAACTCGAGCTCGGCCGCGGCCGCCTTCATCTCGCCGGTGAGGCGGTTCATGAAGCGGCCGGTCTCGCCCGCCATGAAGTCGCAGAAGTCCTCGGCGATCTCGCGGTGGCGCTGGGCGTCGACCCGGCCCACGCAGGGGGCGCTGCACTTGTCGATGTAGCCGAGCAGGCACGGGCGCCCGACCTGACCGGCCCGCTTGAACACCCCGGACGAGCACGTACGCACCGGGAAGACCCGCAGCGCGAGGTCGAGGGTCTCGCGGATCGCCCAGGCGTGCGCGTAGGGCCCGAAGTAGCGGGTGCCCTTGCGCTTGGCGCCGCGCATCACCTGGGCGCGGGGGAACTCCTCGCCCAGGGTGACCGCGAGGTAGGGGTAGGACTTGTCGTCGCGGTACTTGACGTTGAACCGCGGGTCGAACTCCTTGATCCAGCTGTACTCGAGCTGGAGCGCCTCGACCTCGGTGGAGACCACGGTCCACTCGACGCTGGCCCCGGTGCGCACCATCGTCGCCGTGCGGTGGTGGAGCGCCGAGACGTCCTGGAAGTACGAGGACAGCCGCTGCCGCAGGTTCTTGGCCTTGCCGACGTAGATGACCCGGTTGTCCTTGTCGCGGAACCGGTAGACGCCGGGGTCGGTCGGGATCTCACCCGGTCGAGGACGGTAGGTCGACGGGTCTGCCACCCCGCAACCCTACGACCGCGGGCCGACAGCACCGCGCGGGCGGGCGGGGCTCAGGTGACCTTGATGCCGTCCGTCCCGACCGTCACGCTCTTGGTCGGCAGCGCCTGGGTGGCGGGGCCCTGCTTCACCGCACCGGTGGCGATGTCGAAGGTGGACCCGTGGCACGGGCAGGTGATGACACCGTTCGACACGCCGTTGACGGTGCAGCCCTGGTGGGTGCAGATGGCGGAGAACGCCTTGTAGTCGCCGGCCGTCGGCTGCGTGACGACCACCTTGAGCGCGTCGAAGACCTTGCCGCCGCCGACCGGGATGTCGGCCTTGGCGATGGCGTCGCTCGCGGCCGAGGCGGCCCCGGACGCCACGCTGGACACGGCGTCCCCGGCGCTCGAGCCGCACGCGGTGAGCCCGGCGGTTCCGGCCACGGCCACCCCCGCCACCATCAGGCTCTCGCGCCGGGACCAGCACGAACACGACCGTGCGGAGGACTCGACGTCGGTGGTCACGGGGGCTGACGGGTCGGTGGTGTGCTCGGTGGTCATCGTGGTCCTCGCTGTCGTCTGGTGCCGCGGTCCGGGCTGGGGGACGAGTATCCCCACACTTCCTGTGGTCCACCTATGTGACCTTCGGACAATGTCGGGCGGCCCGACGGCCCCTCGTCACGGGTAGGTGAGGGTCAGGTAACAAGTCGGCACCACTCTGCGGTCAATGCTGGGCGGCCCCCCGACGCAGTGGTTACAGTGCGCTAGCCCGCCTAGGTGCGGGCACCGAGCACACCTGCTCACCCCTTTCGTACTACTCAGGAGGAAACGTGCCTCAGCGTTCCGTGGTTGCCGTTGGCGCCTCGCTGCTCGTGGCTTCGCTCGCGCTCGCCGGTTGTGGCACGCGCGGCGACAGCGGCAGTGACAGCTCGTCGGCAGCGGGTAACAAGACCGTCAAGATCGGCGTCATCGCGCCCCTGTCGGGCGACCTGGCCGCTCTCGGCCTCGGCATCAAGAACTCGGTCGACCTGGCCATCAAGCAGGCGAACGACAGCAAGGCCATCCCCGGCTGGACGATCGAGATCGCCCCCGAGGACGACCAGGCCACCCCCGACGTCGGCAAGAACGCCGCGACCAAGCTCGCGTCCGACGCGGACGTCGTCGGTGTCGTCGGCACGCTGAACTCGAGCGTCGCGCAGAGCGTGCAGCCCGTGCTGTCCTCCGCCAAGATCACGATGGTCTCGCCGGCCAACACGAACCCGTCGCTGACCCAGGGCGCCGACTTCGCGACGGCCCCGGCGCGCACCTACCCGAACTACTTCCGCACCTGCACGACCGACTCGATCCAGGGCCCCTTCGCGGCGCGCTACCTGTTCGAGAAGGCGGGCATCAAGGAGGTCGCGACGGTCAACGACAAGAAGACCTACGGCCAGGGCCTGGTCAACGCCTTCACCGAGGAGTACAAGAAGCTCGGCGGCACGATCGTCGCGGCCGAGACGATCAACCCCGACGACGACAAGTACGACGCCGTCATCAGCAAGATCAAGCCGAAGAACCCGAAGGCCGTGTACTACGGCGGCGAGTTCCCCCAGGCCGGTCCGTTCTCGCAGCAGATGAAGGCCGCCGGCCTCAACGTCCCGCTCATGGGTGGCGACGGCATCTTCTCCGGTGAGTACATCAAGCTCGCCGGTGCGACCGCCGACGGCGACCTCGCGACCTCGGTCGGCGCTCCGACCGACACGCTCCCGTCGGCCACCGCCTTCGTCGACGCGTACAAGGCTGCTGGCTACCAGGAGCCCTTCGAGGCCTACGGCGCCTACGCGTTCGACGCGGCCAACGCCATCATCAACGCGCTGAAGGTGTCCCTCGCCAAGGCCGACTCCGCCGAGGCGGCCCGCCAGGCCACCATCGACGCGATGGCCAAGGTCTCGTTCGACGGTGTCACCGGCAAGGTGGCCTTCGACGAGTTCGGCGACACCACGTCCAAGGTCCTCACGACCTACGGCGTCAAGGGCGGCAAGTGGGAGGCCATCAACACCGCGGCCTTCGAGAGCTGATCCTGAGTCACCAGTAGCTCCCGTGTGACGGCGGGGGTGGTCAATCCGACCACCCCCGCCGTCCGCATTTGGTGGGCCGGTTCGACCGGGCCCACGAACCCTGAACGCCGGATGCGGTGTGGTGTGGGACACATCACGCGGCAGCCGCTACGCTCCCCCCAGCCTTTACACCGTCAACTAGGAGGTCGTGGTGGACGCCTTCGCCCAGCAGCTCGTCAACGGGCTGACCCTGGGATCGCTCTACGCCCTGATCGCGGTCGGCTACACGGTCGTCTACGGCATCGTCCAGCTGATCAACTTCGCCCACGGCGAGATCTTCATGATCGGTGCGTTCGGTGCCCTCTCGACCTGGTTGATCTTCTTCCAGGGCAACACCGACCTGTGGGTGCTGCCCTTCATGATCATCGGTGCGATCCTCGCCTCGGTCACCACGGCGGTCCTCATGGAGCGCATCGCCTACCGTCCGCTGCGGCACGCGCCGCGGCTCGCCCCGCTCATCACGGCGATCGGTATCTCGGTGTTCCTCCAGGAGGCCGTCCGGCTCTTCTACGGCAAGGTGCCGTTCTTCGACTTCCCGGACGCCAAGCAGCGCGTGCCGTTCCCGCAGATCGCCGTGGTCACCGGCCCGGCCTTCGAGGTCGCGGGCGTCACGATCCAGCGCTCGGCGCTGTTCACCATCGGCTGCCTGCTGATGTCGGCCGCCGGCCTGTGGTTCTTCGTGAACCGCACCAAGACCGGCCGCGGCATGCAGGCCGTCTCGCAGGACCCGGACACCGCGCGCCTGATGGGCATCAACGTCGACCGGATCATCGTGGTCGCGTTCGCCGTCGGCGCCACGCTCGCCGCCGTCGCAGGTGTCGCGCAGGGCCTTCAGGTCACCAACATCAACTTCCGGATGGGCTTCCTCGCCGGTCTGAAGGCGTTCACCGCCGCCGTCCTCGGTGGCATCGGGAACGTCTGGGGCGCGGTCGTCGGTGGGCTCACCCTCGGCATCGTCGAGGCGATGGCCGTGCAGTTCATCCCGGGCACCTTCGGTGGCAGCCCGTGGAAGGACGTCTGGGCCTTCGGCCTCCTCATCCTGGTCCTGGTCTTCCGACCACAGGGCATCCTCGGCGCGAAGGTGGTGGACCGGGCATGACAAAGATCCGTTTCTCGGACGAGGCCCGCACCAAGCACGCCTCGAAGTGCCCTCCGTTCGCCATCGTCGGCGGCGCCCTGATGATCATCAGCGGCCTGCTGTCGTGGTCGTTCGACAACCGCATCCTCGGCGACATCTCGGTCCGCTTCTACCCGGCCGGCATCCAGCTGTACTCCATGATGTTCGGCGTGCTCGCCGTCATCCTCGGCGTCCTGCTGCTGCGGCGGCCGCCGTGGATGAGCCCGGCCCGTGGCCTGCGCATCCTCGGCATCACCGCGATCGTCTTCCTCGTCTGGGTGCTCGGCTCGATCGCCTACAAGACCGGTGGCCTGATCAACCTCAACGAGGGCGGCTGGGTGGCGCTCGTCGGCGCCGTGCTCATCACCCTCGCCGGCACCCTCTCCCCCGACGTCGACATCGACGTCCGCAAGTGGCCGAGGCTGAGCAGCGCCCTCGAGATCGTCATCATCGTCGTGCTGATGGCCGTGCTGCTCTTCGTCGTCGCCTACACGCTCGACATCCAGGACGGCGTCATCTTCGCGTCCTTCCTGGTCGCCATCATCGGCATGGTGGGTGGCCTGCTCGGCACCGGCTTCGGCGGCTACCTCGGGTTCATCTCGGCGAACAACCGCCGCCCGCTGATGCTCTCGGCCCTGCTCGTCGCCTTCCTGTTCCCGTTCACCCAGAACGGCTCCGACGCGAACATGTCGATCGCGACGCAGATCCTGATCTTCGCCGCGACCGCCCTGGGCCTGAACATCGTCGTCGGCCTCGCCGGCCTGCTCGACCTGGGCTACATCGCCTTCCTCGGCACCGGCGCCTACGTGGGCGCGATGCTCTCGAACTCGGCGTTCTCCACCGTCGGGTGGCACCCGCCGTTCGTCGTCGTCATGCTCGTCGGAGCGGCCACCGCGGCCACCTTCGGCCTGATCATCGGCACCCCCACGCTGCGCGTCTCCGGCGACTACCTCGCCATCGTGACGCTCGGCTTCGGTGAGATCTTCCGGCTGGCGATGTTCAACCTCGACGGCAACAACGGCCCCGACCTCACCAACGGGCCCAACGGCATACCGGCGATCCCCGACCTCAAGCTGTTCGGCTTCGACTTCGGCGCCGAGCACACCCTCGCCGGCATCCCGCTGGGGCGGTTCAGCAACTACTACTTCCTGCTGCTCCTGCTGCTCATGTTCGTCATGCTGGTCTTCGTCCGGCTCAACGACAGCCGGATCGGGCGCGGCTGGGTGGCGATCCGCGAGGACGAGCGGGCCGCCGAGGCGATGGGCGTCAACGTCTTCGGCCTCAAGCTGCTCGCCTTCGCCGTCGGCGCCTTCCTCGCCGGGTTGACCGGAACGATCAAGGCCCACCAGGACACCTCGGTGAGCCCCGACCAGTTCATCTTCCTCGAGTCGGCGTTCCTGCTCGCCGCCGTCGTCCTCGGCGGCATGGGCACGGTGATGGGCGTCCTCGTCGGCGCCACGATCCTCAAGCTGCTTCCCGAGAAGCTGCGTGAGGTCAACGAGTACCGGTTGCTCGTCTTCGGCCTGCTCCTCGTCGTCATGATGCGGTTCCGCCCCGAGGGCCTGGTGCCGAGCAAGCGGCGGCAGCTGGAGTTCCACGAAGACGACACCGAGCTCGTCGAGCTCGTCCAGGCAGAGCACCTCCAGGAGGCGAAATGACCGTCACCGAGACCCAGGACGTCGCGCCCGCGGCGTCGCGCCAGGTGGTCCTCGAGGCCAGTGGCGTGACGATGCGGTTCGGCGGCCTCACCGCCGTCGACGACGTCAGCATGAAGGTGCACGAGGGCGAGATCGTCGGCCTGATCGGCCCCAACGGGGCCGGCAAGACGACCTTCTTCAACTGCCTCACCGGCATGTACATCCCGACCGAGGGGCGGGTCACGCTGAACGGCGAGACCCTGCCCCCCAAACCGCTCGCGGTGGTGCGGGCCGGTATGGCGCGCACCTTCCAGAACATCCGCCTGTTCGCGAACATGACGGCTCTCGAGAACGTCATGGTCGGCCGCTACTGCCGCACCTCGTCGATGGCCATCACGTCGATCCTGCGCGGGCCGAAGTTCAAGCGCGAGGAGGCCGCGACCCGGGAGCGGGCCCAGGAGCTGCTCGACTACGTCGGGCTGGGCAAGTCGACTGAGCTGCTGGCCCGCAACATGCCCTATGGCGACCAGCGGCTCCTCGAGATCGCGCGTGCGCTGGCCACCGACCCGCAGGTCCTGCTCCTCGACGAGCCCACGGCGGGCATGAACCCGAAGGAGACCGAGGCGACGATGAACCTGATCTTCAAGATCAGGGACAGCGGGCTCGCGGTCGTCGTCATCGAGCACGACATGCGGTTCATCTTCAACCTCTGCGACCGGGTGCTCTGCCTCGTGCGCGGGACGCTGCTCGTCGAGGGCAGCCCGGGCGAGGTGCAGTCCGACCACCGGGTGATCGAGGCCTACATCGGCGGCGACGACGAGGACGAGGAGAGCGCATGAGCGCCATGCTGGAGGTCAAGGACCTCGAGGTGTCCTACGGCAAGATCAAGGCCGTCAAGGGCATCAGCTTCGACGTCGACGAGGGTGAGGTCGTCACCCTGATCGGCACCAACGGCGCCGGCAAGACGACGACGCTGCGCACCATCTCGGGGCTGCTGCGCCCGGCCGGCGGCTCGATCGTCTTCCAGGGCAAGGACATCACCACGGTCCAGGCCCACGACATCGTCCAGCTGGGCCTGGCCCACTCCCCCGAGGGCCGGCGGATCTTCCCCCGCCTGACCGTCGAGGAGAACCTGCGCCTCGGGGCGTTCGCCCGCAAGGACAAGGGCATCAACTCCGACCTCGACGCGGCGTTCGCGCTGTTCCCGATCCTCGAGGAGCGCCGCGCCCAGCCGGCCGGCACCTTCTCCGGTGGCGAGCAGCAGATGCTCGCCATGGGCCGGGCGATGATGAGCCGCCCCAAGCTGCTCATGCTCGACGAGCCGTCGATGGGCCTGTCCCCGCTGATGATGAAGAAGATCATGACCACGGTGACCACGCTCCAGCAGCAGGGCACCACGATCCTGCTCGTCGAGCAGAACGCCCAGGCCGCCCTGAAGCGTGCCACCAAGGGCTACGTGCTCGAGGTCGGCAACATCGTGCTCTCCGGCACCGGCCAGGAGCTGCTCGCCAGCGACGACGTCCGCAAGGCCTACCTCGGCGAGGACTGAGGCCGGGTCCCACGCGCAGCGTGGGCAGACTGAGCCACGAGAGAGAGGCCCCGGATGCCGTGTCACGGCATCCGGGGCCTGTCTCGTTCGCGCTCGGTCGAGCGACCGCTCAGCTGGCGGCGCGCTTGGTCGCGGTCCGGCGGGCCGCCGGCTTCGCGGCCGCGGCGGTCGCCTTCGTCGCCTTGGCCGTCGCGGCCTTGCGGGTCGTCGCCGTCGTGGCCTTTGTGGCCGTTGCGGCCTTGCGGGTGGTCGCCGCCTTCGCACCGGTGGCCCGGGTCGTGGTGCGGGCCGTCCTGGCCAGCACCGGCGCCAGGAACCGCCCGGTGTGCGAGTGCTCGAGCGTGGCGACGTGCTCGGGGGTGCCCTCGGCGATCACCCGGCCACCGCCGCTGCCGCCCTCGGGGCCGAGGTCGACCAGCCAGTCGGCGCACTTGATGACGTCGAGGTTGTGCTCGATGACC
>DASSQL010000071.1:0-3578 GCA_035702525.1 Ornithinibacter sp.
AGCCGGTCGAGCAGGGTGCCCGCGGTGTCGTCGGGGCGCACCGTCTCGGTGAGGGTGCCGAGCACGGGGCCGGTGTCGAGGCCCTCCTCGAGCACGAAGGTCGTGGCACCCGTGACGTCGTCGCCGGCCATCAGCGCGCGCTGCACCGGCGCAGCCCCGCGCCAGGCCGGCAGCAGCGAGAAGTGCAGGTTCACCCAGCCGAGCCGGGGCACGTCGAGGGCGGTGCGCGGCACGAGTGCGCCGTAGGCCACCACCGGGCAGCAGTCGGGGGCGATCTCGGCCAGCCGTGCGAGGAAGCCGGGGTCGCGCGGCGTCGGCGGCGTCAGCACCTCGATGCCGTGCTCGAGCGCGACCTGCTTCACCGGCGACGGGGCGAGGGTGCGGCCACGCCCGGCCCGCGCGTCGGGGCGGGTGACGACGGCGACCACCTCGTGCGGCGAGGCGAGCAGGGCCAGCAGCGAGGGCACTGCGGTCTCGGGGGTTCCGGCCAGGACGAGACGCACGTCAGCGCCTCCCGAACGCGCCGGCGTGCGGGCTGACCTTGACCACCGGGGCCGTCGCCCAGTCGGCCTCGCGGACCTGCCGCATCGCCTCGCGGCGCTGCTCGGGGTCGAGCCGGTCGACGAACAGGATGCCGTCGAGGTGGTCGGTCTCGTGCTGCACCGCCCGCGCCAGCAGGTGGGTGCCCTCGACGGTGACCGGTTCGCCGAACGAGTTCCAGCCGCGGGCGACGACCTGCACGGCCCGCGGGGTGTCGAAGTGCAGGCCGGGCAGCGACAGGCACCCCTCCGGCTCGGTCTCCTCCTCCGCGCCCAGGGTGAGGTCGGGGTTGACGAGGTGGCCGACGGCCCCGTCGACGCAGTAGGTGAACACCCGCAGCCCGACGCCCAACTGGGGGGCGGCAAGGCCGGCGGCCCCGGCATCCAGCATGGTGTCGGTGAGGTCGCCGACGAGCCGCCGCAGCTCGGCGTCGAAGTCGACGACGGGGTCGGCGGGGGTGCGCAGGACCGGGTCGCCGAACAGCCGGATGGGGGTGACGCTCACGCCCGGGAGTCTATGGGGAGGCCCGTCGGCCCTGCGTCGCGGCGTTCACCCAGAGGCCGACCAGCACGGCCAGGCCCAGGACGACCGGAAAGGTCTTCTGGCTGATCAGGCCGGTGGCCATCAGGCAGACGGCGAAGAAGACGTACAGGGGCACCCTCAGCCGCGCCGACCAGTAGGAGAAGCGGCTGGTCGGACGGGGAACCGATGCGGGGTCCAGCGCCGGGACCTGGATGAACTTCTCCTGGGGCACGATCCGGTCGATGTGCTGAACGGCCGACGCACCGGCGCTCCACATCGTCGGCTCCACCGACACCGTCCACCCGTCGTCGCGGATGAGCAGCCGGCCGCCGTCGGCCCGCGCCATGACCGCCGCAACCGACGCCACGTCCACGCCCTGCCACTGGTCCTTCGTGCCGATCGCGACGGTCGTGTCGTTGAGCACGAGCTCCTGGTTCGTCTCCGCCGGGCTGCGGTAGCGGTGGCTCACCCCGCCGACCGGTCGAGGACCGGTGGGCATGGTCAGCACCGGCATCTCGTCGTGCCAGGCCGCGGCACGCGGCACCCCGAGCAGCAGCGAGTCGGCGAAGCCGGGCACCAGCGCGGCGACCTCGTCGCGGGTGACCGCGGTGAGCTCCTCGAACAGCTCCTCGCGAGTCTGCGTGGCGCGGCCCAGGAGGTGGTCGGAGGCCGCGCGGTCGGCGAAGGAGGCCGCGGTGTAGGGGTCGCGCAGCTGCTGCAGCACCGAGGCGACGGCATCCTCGACGACGTCGGGACGCGGGCCGGCCGAGCGCAGCCTGGCCAGTCCGGAGCAGGCGTGGTGGACCACCGTCGGCAGCAGGCTCTCGGCGACGTCGGACCCCGCGAGCACGACCGCGGACTCCCCGTCGACCGCCTCGTAGCTCGACCACGGCGCGTACGCCCCGCCGGCGCCCTCGCGCAGGTCGCGGCGCAGCATGTCGTGCAGCACGGTGGGCAGGAAGGTGGCCGCGGCCGTGCGCGGCACCTCCCCGGACAGCACGAGGTGCGCGGGGGTCAGGTAGGCCGCGGGGCGCGGGTCGTCGGCCCTCGGGGTGGCGGGCAGCGGCACCCGTGCACCCGCCGGCAGGCCCAGCCGCAGCCCGGCCGGTGGCGGCCCGTCGAGCATCATCGCCACGTTGCCGGTCGTGAAGAACCGGCGGACCAGGTCGCGGATGCCCTCGGGGGTCGCGCGCGCCAGACCGGGCTCGGTGTAGCCGGCCAGCCCCGGTCCGCGGGCGCCGAACCGCTGCAGCATGGCCGTCGCGGCGTCGCCGGTGCCGCGGTACTCCGACTCGGCGCGCAGCACCCGGCTCTCGTCGGCGACCCGGTCGAGCACCGGGTCCGCGAGCCAGTCGCAGATCGCCGTCAGGGTGGCGGCGACGTCGGCGGGGTCGCCCTGCGCCGCCAACCGGGTCGTCTGCAGCGAGACACTGCCGTCGACACGCAGCGTGCCGCGGTCGCGGTCGTGCAGGGCGAGGTGCTCGGCCAGGTGCAGCCAGCCGGTCGTGGGCAGGGTCTCGTCGGCGATTCCGGCGCGCACGACGAGCGCCGCGTAGAGCGTCGGGCGACCGGTGTCGACCCAGTAGGTGGGCACGCCGTCGACGTCGTCCCGGTGCAGCGTCGTCACCGCGCGCGGCCCTCCTCGGTCATCCCCTGCCCGGGGCGTGGCGCCGCCCGGGTGGCAGCACGGTAGCGGTGCGCACCGGGGCTGAGCACCCCTTTTGCGAGTGTTCGCAACGCCCGGTCAGCTGGTGGGGTCGGGGGGGTCGACCCGCACCGAGACCGGGTCGGGGTCCTTGCGGGCCGACGCCCGGGCGCGCATCGCGGCGAGCTCGCGGGCCAGGGCCGGGCCGTCGGGCCGCGCGACGGTGACCAGGGTGCGCCAGCGGTCGGTGACCCCGTGCGGCAGCGGGCCGAGCACGGAGGCCGTGGGTGGCAGCGCGAGCTCGGCGGTGGCCGCCTCGAGGGCCGGCCGGGCACCGGTGAGCACCGCCAACCGGGCGGCTGGGGGCAGCGACAGCTCGCGCCGCTCGTCGAGCTCGCGCTCGGCGAACCAGGCGGGGTCCCAGCGCACCAGCGCCTCGACGGCCGGGATCGAGACCTCGGTCGGGGCGCCCGCCAGCACCACCCGGCCACCCTCGGATGCCGGCCGCACCAGCGCCGCAGCGGCCAGCCAGCGGCGCAGGGCCTCCTCACCCGCGGTGAGGCTCGGTCGCTCGATCAGCGCCCAGGCGTCGAGCAGCAGCGCGGCGGCGTAGCCGTCGGGGGCGACCGGCTCGGCGCCCGGGGTCGAGACGACCAGGCGGCGGCCGGCCCCGACCGTCTCGAGCACCGTGCCGGCACCGGAGCGCTCGACCGGAACCCCGGGGAACGCCCGACCGAGCTCTTCGGCGGTGCGCCGCGCCCCGACGACCGACGAGCGCAGGCGGTGGCCGCTGCAGGCCGGGCAGCTGAAGGCGGTCTCGACCCGGCCGCACCAGCGGCAGGCCGGCGGGCCCTGCGGGCCGGGCAGCCCG
>DASSQL010000072.1:0-2866 GCA_035702525.1 Ornithinibacter sp.
TCGTCACCGGCCGATGCCGCTCGCGCGGTGGTCGCCCGGCTCTCCCGCGACGAGAAGCTGCGCGTCGTCTCCGGGGCCGACTTCTGGCGCACCAGCGCCCTGGACGAGCACGGCATCCCCTCGGTCATGCTCACCGACGGCCCGCACGGCCTGCGCAAGCAGCTGGGTGCGGGTGACCACGTGGGCCTCAGCAACTCCGCCCCGGCCACCTGCTTCCCGACCGCGGTGACGCTGGGCTCGTCGTGGGACCTCGAGCTCATCGAGGAGGTCGGCGCCGCCCTCGGGCGCGAGACGCGGGCCGAGGAGGTCGGGGTGCTGCTCGGGCCCGGGCTCAACCTCAAGCGCCACCCGGCCGGGGGCCGCAGCTTCGAGTACTTCTCCGAGGACCCGGTGCTGTCCGGACGGGCCGCCGCGTCGCTCGTGCGCGGCATCCAGTCGGAGGGCGTCGGTGCCTGTGCGAAGCACTTCGTGGTGAACAACCAGGAGGGACACCGCATGCGCCTCGACACGATCGTCGACGAGCGCACCCTGCGCGAGCTGTACCTCCCGGCGTTCGAGACCGTCGTCACGGAGGCGTCGCCGTGGGCGGTCATGTCGTCGTACAACCTCGCCAACGGTGAGCACGTGGGCGAGTCGAGGCGGCTGCTCACCGACGTCCTGCGCGACGAGTGGGGGTTCACCGGCCTGGTGGTCAGCGACTGGCTCGCCGTCGCCGACCGGCCCGCCAGCCTGCACGCCGGGCTGGACCTCGAGATGCCGACCAGCACCGGGGCGTGGGACGCCCGGGTGGTGGCGGCGCTGGACTCGGGCGAGCTGGCCGAGGACGACCTCGACCTGGCCTGTGCGCGGGTGGTCGAGCTGGCGCTGCGGGTCGCGGCGGAGCGCATGGCGCACGGCGGCCCCGGGGTCGTCGACCACGACGCCCACCACGCCCTGGCCCGTCGCGCCGCCGCGGCCGGCAGCGTGCTGCTCACCAACGACGGCACCCTGCCGCTGAGGCCCCGCGGGCGGATCGCCCTGATCGGAGCCTTCGCGGAGCACCCCCGGTACCAGGGCGCCGGCAGCTCGCTGGTGCAGCCCACCCGGCTCGACACTGCCCTCGACGCGATGCGCGACCGCCTGGGGGACGCGGCCGAGCTGGTGTACGCGCCCGGCTACGACCCGGACACCGGCGAGACCACACCGGCTCTGCTCGCCGAGGCCCGGCGTGCCGTGACCGGAGCGGATGCCGTCGTGGTCCTCGTCGGTCTGCCCACCGCCCTCGAGTCGGAGGGATTCGACCGCACCACGCTGCGGCTGCCCGACGGCCACGAGACCCTCCTCGAGGTCGTCACGGCCGCCCACCCGCACACCGTCGTCGCCCTGCTCAACGGCGGGGCGCTCGAGATCGGCTGGGCCGACCGGGCCGGTGCCGTGCTCGAGTGCTACCTGGGCGGGCAGGCCGGCGGCAGCGCCATGGTCGACGTGCTCTTCGGTGACGTCGAGCCGGGCGGCAGGCTCGCCGAGAGCTTCCCGGTCGCCGTCGCCGAGCTGCCCGCGCACGTCAACTTCGCGACCCACCCCACGCAGGTGCAGTACCGGGAGACGCTGTACGTCGGCTACCGCTTCCACGACACGTTCGACGTCCCCCCGCGGTTCTGCTTCGGGCACGGCCTCGGCTACACGACCTTCACCGTCGGCGACCTCGCCGTGGCCGGGTCGGGCACGGACCTCACCGCCACTGTGCTGGTGCGCAACACCGGGGAGCGACCGGGCTCGCAGGTCGTGCAGCTGTACGTCCACGACGTCGAGTCGACGGTGCACCGCCCTGAGCAGGAGCTGAAGGCGTTCGCCAAGGTGCACCTGCAGCCCGGCGAGGAGACGACGGTGTCGATGCCGCTCGGCCGGCGCTCGTTCGCCGTCTACGACGCCGCGACGGCCTCGTGGGTGGTCGAGGCCGGCCGGTTCGAGGTCCGAGTCGGCACCTCCTCGCGCGACATCAGCGCGGTGGCGACGGTCGACGTCGCGTCGGACGACGTCGTCACCCCGGTGCCGGCACCGGCCGGCGCGGTGGCCACCGACGCCGAGTTCGCGGCCCTGCTCGGGCACCCGGTCCCGGAGCCGCGGCCGCTGTTCCCCCTGCACGAGGACTCGACGATCGACGACCTGCGCCAGGTCGCCCTGGGCCGACCGCTGCGCACGGTGCTGCTCGCCGCGGTCAGCCGCACGGTCGACGTCGGCGACGCGGACCCCGGAACCCGGGCGATGCTGGATGCCGTGCTGGGCCAGATGCCGCTGCGGGCGCTGGTGGCGAGCTCGGGCGGGAAGGTCTCCTTCGGTGCGCTCGACGGCCTGCTGCGCGTCCTCAACGCCTCCGGCCGGCGGCGGCGTCACGGCCGTGCTCGGGCCTGACCCGCGCCAGGTCTCCTGAGCCCAAGGGCTGCACCCGGCTCCGCGCAGCGAGGTCGTCCCGGGAGGTCCGGATGCTTCGTGTGGTGAGCCGGTGCTGGGGGCGGACCTGGAAGGGGGTGGTCGGGGGGTCCGGATGCTTCGTGTGGTGAGCCGGCGCTGGGAGCGGACCTGGAAGGGGGTGGTTGGGGGAGGTCCGGATGCTTCGTGTGGTGATCCACGCCCGGCCGGGTCGGTGAAGCAACCGTATGGATGGGTCCGGGTGGCTGGCTTGGTGAAGCAACCGTATGGATGGGTCCGGGGTGGCCGGCTTGGTGAAGCAACCGTATGGATGGGTCCGGCATGGCTCGCCGGGTGAAGCATCCGGACCTCTCCTGACGCACTCTCCTCCGGGCGGCTTGGCCGCCGTCAGCCGGCGCTCCCAGCGGACACCGGTCCGTCCCCGCCGCCCCGGAGGAGGGTTCGCGCACGACTACGC
>DASSQL010000073.1:0-6846 GCA_035702525.1 Ornithinibacter sp.
TCGCGGCGGGCTACCGTCATGGGCAACAGCATACTTTGCTCCTGACATTCCGCCGGGAGGTTCGCGACACGAGGAGGGCACCATGGTCGAGGCGATGCGGCGACACCTGGGGCTCGGCCTGGTCGCGATGCTCGCGTCCAGTGCGGCGTTCGGCACCTCCGGGCCGTTCGCGAAGTCGCTCATGACCGCCGGCTGGTCGCCGGGCGCCGTGGTGCTGGCCCGGATCACCGGTGCGGCTGTGATCCTGCTGCCGTTCGCGCTGTGGAGCCTGCGCGGCCAGTGGCGGGCGATCCGGCGCGAGCTGCCCCGCGTCGCGCTCTACGGCACGCTCGCCGTGGCTGCCGCGCAGCTCGGCTACTTCCAGGCCGTCTCCCGGATGGACGTCGGCATCGCCCTGCTCATCGAGTACCTGGGCATCGTGCTCGTCGTGCTCTGGGTCTGGGCGCTGACCCACCAGCGGCCGCACCGCCTCACCGTGGTCGGCATCGTGCTGGCCCTACTCGGCCTCGCCCTCGTCCTGGACGTCACGGGCCAGTCGACCCCGCCACTGTCGGGCGTGCTCTGGGGCCTGGTCGCCGCCGCGGGCCTGGCCGGCCACTACGTGCTCGCCGCCAGGCCGACCTCCATCCCCTCGACCGCCTTCGCCGGCCTCGGCCTCACCGTCGGCGCCGTCACCCTCGCGGTCCTCGGTGTCGTCGGAGTGCTGCCGATGGACGTCGGCGGCGCCACCGTGCAGGTCGCAGGCAACGGCATCCCGGCGTGGCTGGCCGTGGCCGAGCTGGTCGTCGTGGCCGCAGCCTTCGCCTACGTGCTCGGCATCGTCGGCGCGCGGCTGCTCGGGTCGACCCTGGCGTCGTTCGTCGGCCTCACCGAGGTGCTCTTCGCCGTGCTCTTCGCCTGGCTGCTGCTCGCCGAGCTGCCGGGGGTCCTGCAGCTCGTCGGCGGAACCGTGCTGCTCTCGGGCGTCGTGGCGGTGCGGCTCGGCGAGCGCGACCTGGCCCGTGCGGCCGGCGCCCGCGGCGCCGCCGAGGAGACCGATTTAGACGTTCCCTCGCCCGTCGCCTAGACTCGGGGGGTTGCCTCGGCGAGGGACGTCGCACCGGCCAATGGTGTCCGGTCTGACCGCGTGATGCGGTCGACGCATCCGTGATCGACGCTGGCGGCCGCAGATCCGGTGGATCCGCGGGCCGTTCGCGCGCCGGTCGTTCGGTGCCACGTCCCGCGTCGAGGACCATCTGCCTCATCCGACTTCACTCCCCAGGAGCACACGTGTCCGACAACAAGCTCGTCGCCGAGACCCGCACCCAGTTCGGCAAGGGTGCCGCCCGCAAGATCCGCCGCGACAACAAGATCCCCGCCGTGATGTACGGCCACGGCAGCGAGCCGGTGCACATCACCCTCCCGGGCCACCAGTCGATGCTCGCCCTGAAGCAGAGCAACGCCCTCCTCACCATCGTCATCGACGGCAAGGAGCAGCTCGCGCTCGCCAAGGACGTCCAGCGCGACCCGATCAAGCCGGTCATCGAGCACATCGACCTGGTCATCGTGAACAAGGGCGAGAAGGTCGTCGTCGACGTCAACGTGCACCTCGAGGGCGACGCCGCCCCCGAGACCCTCGTCACCACCGACCACAGCAGCCTGCAGCTCGAGGTCCTCGCGACCGACATCCCCGAGAGCATCACCGTGTCCGTCGAGGGGCTGACGGCCGGCACCCAGATCCTGGCCGGTCAGGTCGAGCTGCCCGAGGGCGCCACCCTGGTCACCGACGCCGAGGCGCTCGTCGTCAACGTCACCGCGCAGGTCTCCGAGGAGGCCCTCGAGGCCGAGCTGTCCGAGGCCGAGGCCGAGGCCGGCATCGAGCGCGAGGAGTCCGAGGACGAGGCCGCCGACTCCGGCGCGGGCGAGTCCGCTGCCGCCGAGGGCGAGAAGGCTTCCGACGAGGCCTGATCCACCCCGGGCCGCTCGGTCCACCGCACCACCTCGTCAGGGCCCGGTCCACACGGACCGGGCCCTGACGCGTGTCCCGCCCCACGGCATACTGGTCCGGTGACCGACACCGGACCCTGGCTCGTCGTCGGGCTGGGAAACCCCGGTCCGACCTACGCGGGCAACCGCCACAACGTCGGCGCCATGGTCGTCGACGAGCTCGCCCGCCGCCACGGCTCGCAGCTGAAGACGCACAAGGCCCGCGCGCACGCCGCGCAGGTGCGCCTGGGAACCGGGCCCGGCGGCATCCCCGGCCCGGCTGCCGTCATCGCGGTGCCCGCGTCGTACATGAACGAGTCCGGCGGCCCCGTCTCCGCCCTGCTCCGCTTCTTCTCGGTCCCCGTCGAGCGGCTGGTCGTCGTGCACGACGAGCTCGACATCGACGCCGGCTCGGTGCGCCTGAAGCGCGGTGGCGGCGAGGGAGGCCACAACGGGCTGCGCTCGATCAGCGCCTCGCTGGGCACCAAGGACTACCACCGGGTCCGCGTCGGCATCGGCCGGCCGCCCGGGCGGATGGACGCCGCCGACTTCGTGCTGCGCGACTTCTCACCCACCGAGCGCAAGGAGCTGCCCTTCGTGCTCGACGACGCCGCGGATGCCGTGGAGTCCCTCGTCGCGCTCGGCCTCCTCGACGCCCAGCAGCGGGTGCACGCCCCCCGGTAGCGCTCATCACCGGTGGGATGGTCCGAACGCCGGAACGGGTGGGGTTGCTGTTGTTACGCTTGCTGCTTCTCGCCACCTTCGGGGAGGTCGCATGACGCTGCTCGATGCAGTGCGGATAACGCGCCGGTTCTGGATGACCATCGCGGCCTGCATCCTGCTCGCCGTGGGTCTCGCCGCGGCCTACGCCGCCAGCCAGCCACGCCTGTACACGGCGACCTCGCAGGCCTTCGTGTCCGTGCCGTCGAGCACCGGGTCCGACGTCTCCGAGCTCTCGGTGGGCACCAACGTCGCCGCCGTGAAGGCCACCGCCTACGCCCCCCTCACCCAGAGCGGCGACGTCGCCCGGCGGGTCATCGACGCCCTCGGGCTGACCGAGTCGTCCGGTGAGATCAGCGCGAGCATCGGGTACCAGGTCGAGCCGTCCAGCCCGCGCATCCAGGTGACGGCCACCTCGACGTCCCCGCAGAAGGCCAAGGACATCGCGAACGCCGTCGTCGAGGCGACGGCCAAGGCCGCGTCGAAGATCGAGACCGGCGGCGACGCCGAGAGCGGCGCCGTGCGGATGATCCCGGTCACCGACGCCGTGCTCCCCTCGAAGCCCTCGTCCCCGAACGTCCTGCGGATCCTGCTCATCGGCCTGGCGGCCGGCCTCGTCCTCGCCTACGGCGTGGTCATGCTCCGGCTGCGCCTCGACACCAAGATCCGGCGGCCCGAGGACATCACCGGTATCACCGACATCGGCCTGATCGGCACCATCCCGAAGTCGCGCGACCTGCGCTCCCGCCTGCACTCCGAGGACCTGCTCCGCGGTGCCGTCGGTGAGTCGCTCCGTCACCTGCGCACCAACCTGATGTTCGCCGACCCCGACACCTCACCGCACTCCGTGGTCGTCACGAGCCCCCAGCCCAGCGAGGGCAAGTCGACCGTGTCGGCGCTGCTGGCCCGGGCCCTGGCCCTGCGCGGCGGCAAGGTCGTGCTCATCGACGGCGACCTGCGCCGCCCGATGGTGGCCTCGCTGTTCGACATCGACAGCGGCATCGGGCTCACCCAGGTGCTCTCCGGGGCGGTGCCGCTCGACGAGGCGCTGGTCGAGACCGACACCGCCGGCCTGCTCGTGCTGCCGGCCGGTCGCATCCCGCACAACCCGAGCGAGGTCGTCGGCTCGGAGCGGATGCGCGACCTCATCGCCGAGCTCTCCAGCGACCACATGGTCGTCATCGACGCCCCGCCCGCGCTCCCGGTCACCGACGCGATGATCATGGCGCAGCGGGTCGACGGCATCATCGTCGTCACCTTCATGGCCAAGAGCCGCAAGGAGCACCTGAAGAAGGTGCTTCAGCTCGCCCACGGCGTCAACGTGCGCGTCTTCGGCATCGTGCTCAACGGCATCCCGCAGGGCCGGGCCGCCGGCGTGTACGGCTACGAGACCTACGGCTACGCCTCCGACGACCGCCGGTTCCGCCAGCAGAAGAAGCGCCGCCGCACCGGCACCGCGGGCCGCCCGACCCCCGCCCACGCGGCGGACCCCGAGGACCCCCACCGGGCGCTCGACGAGCCGCTCGACCCCACCCTCGACCTTCTCGACCCGGAGCACGACCCGGTGCTCGAGCCGGTGCTCGACGACGGGGGCGTCGACCACGCGGAGCCGGATGACGAGGTGCCCGACGACGTCGTGACCGCCCCGCCGCGACCGGCCCGGGCCCGCACCAAGGGCTGAGCGCCACCGTCGGGCCCGTCGCCGCGGCCTCGCGCCCGACGGCCGCCCGGTCGAGGGATGCGGAGCCTGTCGGTACCCGCGACTAGAGTGCGAGGGATGCCCTCGCTGTCCGCCCTGCGCTCCCGGGTCGCCGCCCTCCCGGGCACCGCGCGCCTCGTCGAGGCCCTCGCCGTCCCGTCGGCGGAGGTCGTCGCCGCCGCACCCCCGGGCGCCCGGCACCTCGTCGTCTCCGCGCTCGCGCCCACCCGCACCGGGGCGCCCGTCCTGGCCGTGACCGCCACCGGTCGCGAGGCCGAGGACCTGCACAGCGCCCTCGAGGCGAGCCTGGGCGCCGGCGCCGTCGGGCTGTTCCCCTCGTGGGAGACCCTCCCGCACGAGCGGCTCAGCCCGCGCAGCGACACCGTCGGCCAGCGGCTGTCCGTGCTGCGCCGGCTGACCCACCCCGAGGGCGGCGACGACACCCACGGCGCGCTCTCGGTGGTCGTCGCGCCGGTGCGGGCGGTGCTGCAGCCGATCTCCAAGGGCCTGGGCGACCTCACGCCGGTCGCGCTCCAGGCCGGTGACGACGTCCCGCTCGAGCAGGTCGTCGAGTCGCTGGCGGCCGCGGCCTACGCGCGCACCGACCTCGTCGAGCGGCGCGGCGAGTTCGCCGTTCGCGGCGGCATCCTCGACGTCTTCCCGCCCACCGAGGAGCACCCGCTGCGCCTCGAGTTCTGGGGCGACACGGTCGAGGAGATCCGCTGGTTCAAGGTCGCCGACCAGCGCTCCCTCGAGGTCGCCGAGCACGGACTGTGGGCGCCGCCCTGTCGCGAGCTGCTGCTCACCGATGCCGTGCGCGCGCGGGCCGCGACGCTGGCCGACCAGCTGCCCGGTGCCGCCGACCTGCTCGAGAAGCTGGCCCAGGGCATCGCCGTCGAGGGCATGGAGTCGCTCGCCCCGGCCCTCGTCGACGGCATGGAGACGTTGCTCGACCTGCTGCCCGACGGCGCCGTGCTCGTCGCGTGCGACCCCGAACGGGTGCGCACCCGGGCCCACGACCTCACGGCCACCAGCCAGGAGTTCCTCGACGCCGGCTGGGCCAACGCCGCGAGCGGCAACGTCGTGCCGATCGACCTCGCCTCGGTGCTCGGCACCGCGTCGTTCCGCACTCTTGCCGAGCTGCGCCAGCAGGCCCGCGACCTCGGGGTGCGCTGGCTCGACCTCACCCCGTTCACCGGAGACGACCTCGGCGAGGTCCTCGACCTCGGGCTCGAGGTCGCCCCCACCTTCCGGGGCAACACCGACGAGGCCGTCGCCGAGCTGCGCCGGCTGGTGGCCGACGACTGGTCGGTGCTGGTCGCCACCGAGGGCGCCGGCCTGGCCAAGCGCATCACCGAGGTGCTGGCCGAGCACGACGCCCCGAGCCGGCTGGTCACCGACGACGCCGACCCGCAGCCGGGCCTGATCACGGTCACCACCGGCGCGGTCGGCGCCGGCTTCCTCGTCCCCGCCGCCCGCCTGGCGGTCATCACCGAGACCGACCTCACCGGCTCGGCCGGCGGCTCCGGCACGTCGACCAAGGACATGCGCCGGATGCCGTCGCGGCGCCGCAACCAGGTCGACCCGCTCCAGCTGCACCCCGGCGACTTCGTCGTGCACGAGCAGCACGGCGTGGGCAGGTTCATCGAGATGGTGCAGCGCACCGTGGCGGGCGCCACCCGCGAGTACCTCGTGCTCGAGTACGCGCCGGGCAAGCGTGGCCACCCCGGCGACCGGCTCTACGTCCCCACCGACCAGCTCGACCAGGTCACCCGGTACGTCGGCGGCGAGCAGCCCACCCTGAACAAGATGGGTGGCTCCGACTGGCACCAGACCAAGAGCCGCGCCAAGCGCTACGTCAAGCAGATCGCCGCCGAGCTGATCCGCCTCTACTCGGCCCGGATGGCGACCGCCGGGCACGCGTTCCCGCCCGACACCCCGTGGCAGCGCGAGCTCGAGGACGCCTTCGCGCACGTCGAGACCCCCGACCAGCTGAGCACCATCGACGAGGTCAAGGCCGACATGGAGCGCTCGGTGCCGATGGACCGCCTGGTCTGCGGCGACGTCGGCTACGGCAAGACCGAGATCGCGGTGCGCGCGGCCTTCAAGGCGATCCAGGACGGCAAGCAGGTCGCCATCCTGTGCCCCACCACGCTGCTCGTGCAGCAGCACGCCAACACCTTCGCCGAGCGCTACGCCGGCTTCCCCGTCGTCGTGAAGGCGTTGTCCCGCTTCCAGACCGACCGCGAGGCCAAGGCCGTGCTCGAGGGCCTGGCCGACGGCTCGGTCGACCTGGTCATCGGCACCCACCGCATCCTGGGCAAGGAGGTGCAGTTCAAGGACCTCGGGCTGGTCGTCATCGACGAGGAGCAGCGCTTCGGGGTCGAGCACAAGGAGCAGCTCAAGGCGCTGCGCACCTCGGTCGACGTGCTCGCGATGTCGGCCACGCCGATCCCGCGCAC
>DASSQL010000074.1:0-4935 GCA_035702525.1 Ornithinibacter sp.
CGGGGGCGCCGGCGGGGCCGTCGGCCTCGGCGCGGACCGCCGCCGCCGTCGCAGGGCGAGCATCAGCGAGCGCTGGGACGCCGCGATCGCGAGCACCTCGGGCACCGTGCTGCGGGCACTGAGCCGGTCGACCGAGCCCGCGTGCACGCCGCCGAGCAGCGGCTGGACGATGCGCTCGACGGCCTCGTGACCCAGGCGCGGCCGCAGGACCTCCGCCACGGTGGGGTCGGCGGGCAGGGTGGTGCGTGGGAGCACGAGGTCGAGCCCGGCCCGCAGCACGCCGACGGGTGACAGCAGGCGCGTGCGCACCAGCGGCAGCACCCGGTCGGGGATGCCGAACGCGCCGCCCTGCGGGATGCGGCGCAGCCGGCCGCGCGACCAGATGAACGCGCCACCCGGGCGGGGCGGCACGACGTCGTCGGCCAGGCCCAGCCTCGAGACGAGCTCGGCCAGGTCGGGGCCGCGGCTCAGGAACGCGTCCGGGCCGGTGTCGACCGGCAACCCGGCGACGGTCTGCGTCGAGACCTTGCCCCCGAGGCGGCCGGTGGCCTCCAGCACGACGACGTCCAGGCCGTGCTCGGCGGCCAGCCAGTACGCCGTGGCCAGCCCCGAGATGCCGCCGCCCACGACGGCGACCTGAGCCTCGACGATGCGGCTGGCAGCCATGTGTTTGACCATTCCACAACAGGGTCGTCGCATCGACCCCGGACGGCCCCTCGGGGCTGTGATCCCCGAGACACCCGAAGCAGAGTTCTCAGGAAACCGACAGTTGCGCAGCACCTCGCGGGCTCAGGAGCACTTCGCCGAGTCAGGGCCGTAGACGCCCAGGACTCGGCGGGGTGCTCCTGACTTCGCGAGGAGGGGGGGTCAGTCGAGGATGGCGTCGACGAAGGCCTCGGGGTCGAAGGGAGCCAGGTCGTCCGGCCCCTCACCGAGGCCGACGAGCTTGACCGGCACCCCGAGCTCGCGCTGCACGGCCACGACGATGCCACCCTTGGCGGTGCCGTCGAGCTTGGTCAGCACGATGCCGGTGATGCCGACGACCTGCGAGAACACCTCGGCCTGGCGCATGCCGTTCTGACCGGTGGTGGCGTCGAGCACGAGCAGCACCTCGTCGACCGGGCTCTGCTTCTCGATGACCCGCTTGACCTTGCCGAGCTCGTCCATCAGACCGACCTTGTTCTGCAGCCGGCCGGCGGTGTCGATGAGCACGACGTCGGCCTCCAGCTCGGCGGCCGCCTTGACCGCGTCGAAGGCCACGGCGGCCGGGTCGGCGCCGTCGCGGTCGGAGCGGATGGTCGGCACGCCGACCCGCTCGCCCCAGGTCTGCAGCTGGTCGGCGGCGGCGGCGCGGAAGGTGTCGGCCGCGCCGAGGACGACGTCCTTGTCCTCGGCGACGAGCACCCGGGCGAGCTTGCCGACGGTGGTGGTCTTGCCGGTGCCGTTGACGCCCACCACCAGCACACAGGCCGGACGGCCGTCGACGCGCGACGACACGATGGAGCGGTCCATCGACGGGTCGACCAGGGCGAGCAGCTCCTCGCGCAGCCAGCCGCGCACGGTGGCCTCGTCGGTGCTGCCCTCGATGGCGACCTTGGTGCGCAGCGCGTCGACCAGGTCGGTGGTGGCGGCGACCCCGAGGTCGGCGGCCAGCAGGGTGTCCTCGACCTCCTCCCAGGCGGCCTCGTCGAGCTTGCCGCCGGACAGCAGGGCGAGCAGCCCCTTGCCCAGGGCGGTGTTCGACCTGGCCAGCCGGGCGCGCAGGCGGCGCAGGCGGCCTGCCGGCGCCGCGGGACGCTCGACCGTCGGCGCCGGGGCGGGTGCCGGGGGAAGCTCGGGCTCGACCTCCGAGGGGGCCGGGCGCTCGAGGGTGCCGATCGCCCCCTCGGGCGCGGCGTCGACGTCGACCGGCGGCGCGCCGGGCCCACCGGGCGACGTGGTCGGCGGCAGGTCCTTGGTGCGTCCGCTCCGCCCCCGCATCAGGCCGAGGGCGATGCCGCCGACCACGACGATGATGCCGATGGCGACGGCGAGGTACTCCCACAGGGTGTCGATGGCGCTCACCCGGTCATCCTCGCAGCCGGCCGGCAGGCACCCAAACCGGTGACCACGCCCGCGGCCGGTCCGCGGCGCACGGCATCCGGATCGGCGACCCGCGGCGTCAGAAGATGCGCACCCGGTCGTCGGGCGCCAGCCACATGCCGTCGCCCTCACTCACGTCGAAGGCCTCGTGGAACTCGGTGAGGTTGCGAGCGGCGTTGGCGCGCAGGTCCATCGGGCTGTGCGGGTCGAGGTTGAGCAGCCGCTCGGCCTCGGCCCGGCGGGACAGCCCACGCCACACCTGCGCCCAGCCCAGGAAGAACCGCTGCTCACCCGTGCGCCCGTCGAGCTCGGGGGCCGGCTCGTCACCGAGCGAGATGCGGTAGGCCGAGTAGCCGATCGTGAGGCCACCGAGGTCGCCGATGTTCTCGCCGACGGTGAGCGCGCCGTTGACCTTGTGGCCGGGGGCGTCGCGGGTCTCGAGCTCGTTGAACTGGGCGATGAGGGCGTCGGCGCGGGCCTGGAACGCCGCGCGGTCCTCGTCGGTCCACCAGTCGCGCAGGGTGCCGGTGCCGTCGAACTGCGAGCCCTGGTCGTCGAAGCCGTGGCCGACCTCGTGCCCGATGACCGCGCCGATGCCGCCGTAGTTGACGGCGTCGTCGGCGTCGACGTCGAAGAACGGGGGCTGCAGGATGGCCGCCGGGAAGACGATCTCGTTCAGGCCCGGGTTGTAGTAGGCGTTGACGGTCTGCGGGGTCATGAACCACTCGTCGCGGTCGACCGGCCCGCCGAGCTTCGCGAGCGAGCGGTCGACCTCGAACGCCACGGCGCGGCGCACGTTGCCGAGCAGGTCTCCCGGGCGGATCTCGAGGGCGGAGTAGTCGCGCCAGCGCTCCGGGTAGCCGATCTTCGGGGTGAACTGGCCGAGCTTGGTCAGCGCCTCGCGGCGGGTGTCGTCACCCATCCACGGGACCTGCGACAGGCTGCGCCGGAAGGCCTCGACCAGGTTGTCGACGAGCTCGACCATGCGCTCCTTGGCGTGCGGCGGGAAGTGCCGCTCGACGTAGAGCTGGCCGACGGCCTCACCGAGGGCCTCCTCGACCAGGCCGACGCCGCGCTTCCAGCGCTCGCGCATCTGCGGCACGCCCGACAGGGTGCGCCCGAAGAAGTCGAAGTTCTCCTCGACGACGGCAGCCGACAGGTAGGGCGCGTGCGCGTGCACGACGTGCCAGGCGAGCCAGTCGCGCCACACCTCGACCGGCTCCTCCGACAGGGCGGTGGACATCGAGCGGACGTGGTCGGGCTGGCGGACCACGACGGCGTCGAAGGCCTCCGGCCCGGCGCCGAGGCCCTCGAGGTAGCGCACCCAGTCGACGCCGGGGCCCATCTCGACCAGGCCGTCGAGGTCGACGAGGGTGTAGGTCTTGACCGGGTCTCGGTTGGTCACCTTGTCCCAGTGCCCCGCGGCGAGCCGGGTCTCCAGTGCCATCACCCGGCCTGCGGCGCCCTCGGGGTCGGGCCAGCCGGCCAGGGCCAGCATCCGCTCGACGTGCGCGACGTAGGCCGTGCGCTTGTCGGCGTGCGCGTCGTCGCGGTAGTACGACTCGTCGGGCAGCCCGAGGCCGGCCTGCTCGAGGTACACCACGTAGCGCCCGGGGTCGCGGTCGTCGGTGTTCACGAACGGCATGACGAGCCCGAGCACCCCGGCCCGGCCGAGCGCACCGCTCAGCGCGACGACGTCACCGGCATCCGCGACCGCCGCGACCCGCGCGAGGTCGTCGGCGAGCGGGGCCACGCCCAGCGCCTCGACGGCGGCGTCGTCCATGAAGCTGGCGTAGAGGTCACCGACCTTGGCTGCGACCGTGCCCGCCTCGGGGGCGCCGGCGGCGACCTCCTCGATGATGGCGCGCACGTGCTCCTCGGCGCTCTCGCGCAGCACGTCGAACGTGCCGTAGCGGCCGCGGTCCTCGGGGATCTGGGTCGTCGCGAGCCACCGGCCGTTGACGTGGGCGAACAGGTCGTCCTGCGGTCGCACGTCGGGGTCGACGCCGGCCTGGTCGATACCGGACTTCACGGCACGTGGCTCCTCTGCCTCGGGGACTGGCCCATCGAACCACACCGGGCCGACGCCCTCCCGCGGGCCTCGCCCGGGTGCCTCGGGGGGAGGGATCAGGCGCTGGCGCCCACCGGCTCCTCCCGGCGCACGGCGTCGTCGCCCCCGTCGTCGGCCCGGCCGGAGCGGCCCGGGAGCAGCTGGCGGTCGCGGATCGAGTCGAGGACCTCCTCGCCGCGCTCGGTGAGCACCTCACGGCCCGCGCGGCGCGCCGGGACGGCGACCAGCGCCATCACCGCCAGGGCGAGAGCGACGCAGACGAGCATGCCGAGCACGAGGGAGATCATGCGTCAAGGCTTTCATCGCGCCACGCAGCGCACCAAATCGGCACCCACACTAGGGTGACGTCCGTGACTGCCGGCGCCCCCGCGACGGACGGGGCGACGACACGTCGTCGCCGTCGCCTCCCCATGTTCACCGAGGTCATCATCGCCCTGCTGGCCGTCGCCCTGGTCCAGGCCTTCCTCGTCAAGCCGTTCGGGGTGCCCTCGCAGTCGATGGAGGAGACCCTGCACATCGGCGACCGGATCCTGGTGAACCGGCTCGACCACGACATCGTCCACGGCGACGTCGTGGTGTTCGGCCACGGCAACACCTGGCAGCAGGAGAAGGTGCCCCCGGCGGGCAACGTCGTCGTCCGCGCCCTGCGCACCTTCGGCGACCTCACCGGCATCGGGCCGAGCAACACGGCCTACACGGTCAAGCGGGTCATCGGCCTGCCCGGTCAGAAGGTGGCCTGCTGCAGCACCGACGGCAAGGTCACCGTCGACGGCCGTCCGCTC
>DASSQL010000075.1:0-2096 GCA_035702525.1 Ornithinibacter sp.
ACCGGACTGCTTGACGTGCCGGCCCTGGGCCTCGGCGCGGGTGAGCGCGGTCTCCTTCATGGCGACCTTCACCGGCACCTGCTCGACCCCGACGTTGAACCGGGAGCGCAGCCGGCTGAGCACGAGGTCGAGGTGGGCCGGGCCGGTGGTCCAGAGCACGACCTGGCCGGTGTCGCCGTCGTGCTCGATGCGCAGCGACGGGTCCTCGGCGGCGAGCTCGCGGAAGGCGACCGGCATCCGGTCCTCGTCGGCGCGGGTGGCGGCGGCGACCGCGGCGGGCAGCAGCGCCTCGGGCAGCGCCCACGGGGTCACGAGCAGGGGGGCCTCGGGGGAGGAGAGGGTGTCGGACGTCTGCGCGGTCGCGAGCTTGGTGACGACCACGACCTCGCCGGCGATCGCCTCGGTCTTGGTGAGCAGGTCGCCGTCGAACGACGCGGCGATGGCGCCCGGCCGCACGTCGTCGTCATGGGCCGCGTGCCCCTCGCCGGTCGGCACGCCGAGCAGCTCGAGGTGGCCGGACACGTGCACCGCGCGGTCGGGGCGCAGCGTGCCGGAGAAGACCCGCACGAGCGAGAGGTGCCCGACGTAGGCGTCGGACTGGGTGTGCACGACCTCCGCGACCAGCGGGCCGTCCGGGTCGGGGCTGATCTCGACCGGGTCGCCACCCTCGACCGGGGTGACCGTGGGCAGCGGGTGCAGGCCGGGGTGCGGGAAGGCGGCCTCGATGACGTGCAGCAGCACGCCGACGCCGGCGCCGGTCTCGGCCGACAGCGGCAGCACGGGGTGGAAGGAGCCGTGCGCCACCGCCGTGAGCAGGTCCTTCTCGAGGGTCTCGAAGTCGAGCTCCTCGCCCTCGAGGTAGCGGTCCATCAGGGCGCCGTCCTCGGACTCCTCGATGATCCCCTCGATGAGCGCGGGCCGGTAGGTGTCGAAGTACTCGGCGTGCTCGGGGCCGGCGGGCCGCACCGTGCGCGTGCCGCCGGAGTAGTCGTGCACCTCGCCGAGGAGCAGGTCGGCGATCGACGTGACCGCACCCTCCGAGCCGGGTACCGGCACGCCGAGCGGCTGGATGCCGGCGCCGAAGTGGGCCTGGCAGTCGGCCAGGGTGGCGGCGAAGTCGGCGTCGCGGGCGTCGAGCTGGGTGATGACGACCGCACGCGGCATCCCGACGATCTCGCACTCGTGCCACAGCGCGCGGCTCTGCGCGTCGGCGCCGTCGGCCGCCGAGACGACGAAGAGGGCGGCATCCGCCGCCCTCAACCCTGCTCGCACGTCCCCGACGAAGTCGGGGTTGCCCGGGGCGTCGAGGAGGGTGACCACCACCGACCCGCTCGACAGCGTGGCGGCCCGCAGGCCGGTCGTGGGCTCGGTCTGGCCCCGGGGCGACCGCCCCGGCGCCACCGCGTCGACGACGTGGTCGAACAACCTGGACTTTCCCGACCCGCTCGGTCCGACGAGGACGACGTTGCGGATGCTCGTCGTGCCGGTGACGGTGGGGGCCTGGGTCGTCGTGCCGTTCATGCCGCCTACATTTCACCTGTTGGCGCCGCCACACAAGCGCACCAGCCGGAGTGTGACGGGCGCCGCTGCACTGCCCCACTACGCTGGACCCACCATGCTGAACCGATACGCGCGCGCCTTCTTCACCAAGCTGCTGACCCCGGTGGCCGCGGTGCTCATCCGGCTCGGCATCAGCCCCGACGTCGTCACCGTGATCGGCACGCTGGGGGTGTGCTTCGGCGCCCTGGCCTTCTACCCGCGCGGCAAGCTGCTCGCCGGCACCCTCATCATCACGGCGTTCGTCTTCTCCGACACGCTCGACGGCATCATGGCCCGCAGGATCGGCCGGTCCGGCAAGTGGGGCGCCTACCTCGACTCCACGCTCGACCGGGTGGGTGACGCCGCGATCTTCGGCGGCCTCGTGCTGTGGTTCGCCGGCGACGGTGACAACGCCTACATGGCCGCCCTCGCGCTGGCCTGCCTGATCCTCGGCAGCGTGGTGTCGTACGCCAAGGCCCGGGCCGAGGGGCTGGGGATGACCGCGAACGTCGGCATCGCCGAGCGGGCCGACCGCCTCGTCGTCGTGCTCATCGCCA
>DASSQL010000076.1:0-3420 GCA_035702525.1 Ornithinibacter sp.
GCCACCTTCGCCAGCGTCCCGTCGGGCTTGAGGGTCAGCAACAGCAGCTTGGCGCCCTTCAGCGCCGTCACCACCAGGGCCCCCTCGAGCCCACCCCACTGCGACCCCTCGAGGAACTCCGCGGCGCACACCGCCTGGGTCGTCTTCCCCGACTGCCAGATCGCCGGCACGGCGTCCGGGAAGCGCCTGCGGTCGGTCATCGGCACGCTCTCGTCGTAGCCGCCGACGGTGCCGCCCTGCGAGGGGTCCCAGCCGTAGTTGGCGCCGGGGCGGATGCGGTTCACCTCGTCGTTGAACGACGGCCCGTGCTCGGCCGTGTAGACCGCGCCGGTGCCGGGCTGCACCGCCACCCCCTGCACGTTGCGGTGCCCGTAGCTCAGCACGTACCGCTCCCGCTTGTTCGAGGACGAGGCAAAGGGGTTGTCCGGCAACGGGTCCCCGGTCGTCAGGTCGAGCCGCAGCACCTTGCCGCCCAGGATCGTACGGTCCTGCGGGATGTTGCCCTGCGCCGTGTCGCCCGTGCCGACGAGGAGCGCCCCGTCGGCGGCGATCTCCGGCCGACAGCCCGAGTGCCGCCCGGTCGAGATGGGCAGCCCGGCCAGCAGCGTCCGCACCCGCTGCGCCGAGCGCTCGTCGGCCGACAGCTTCCAGGTGACCAGCCGGATGTCCTTCGGGTCACCGTTCTCCTGGTGGGTCTGGCAGGTCGTGAACTCCCGGGAGGTCGCGAAGTCGGGGTGCACGACCATCCCCATCAGGCCACCCTCGCCCTGCGCGTACAGGTCGTCGAGGTCGGCCCGCACCGTCGTGCGGCGCGCCCCCTCGCGCAGCCCCGACACCAGCGAGAAGCGCCCCGGCCGCTCGGTCACCAGCACCTTCCCGTCGGGCAGGAACCCGATGTCCCAGCCGTGCTCCAACCCCCCGGTCACGACCTCGACCGCCAGGTCGGGCACGGCAGTGTTCTCCGGCGCGGGGCTCGGCGACGGTTCACCGCTGCCGGATGGCGTGCCACCGGATGCCGCGCTCGTCGCCGGTGCGGTGGCCGGAACCTCCCCCACCGAGTCGTCGCCCGAGCAGGCGGCCAGGCCGACGGCAGCGAGCAGCGCCAGGGCGGCGACCGGGGCGGTGAACCGGGGACTCATGCCCCAGTCTCACCCGGGAAGGTCGGCCGTGGCGCGTTCGTAGGCGGACGAGAGCGCGGCGAGGTCGGCGCGGTACTCGGCGATCCGGCATCCGCGGCCGTTGGGCTTGAGCACGATCCCCTCGGCCGCCCACCGCTCGCGCACCTCGTCCATCAGCGGCACCGGCAGGTCGCCGTAGGAGTTGCAGACCCGCCACCAGGTGACGTTCGAGCCGTAGGTGCTCATCACCCGGCCGACCAGCCGTGGCCCGACGCCCACCAGGGCCCCGATGTCGCCGTACGAGACCACCCGCCCGCGGGGCACCTGCTCCACGGCCCGCAGCACCCGCTCCACGACGACGTCGTCCACGACCCGCAGTCTGCCGGATGCCGTCCGGCCGGCGCCGCTCCCGACCTCCGAACCCCCTTGCGCGCCAACCGCTCGCGCGGGACGATCGCCCGACCGACGTCCACGGGAGGGCCGATGACCGACAGCACGCAGCTGCTCGTCGTCGGTGCCGGTCCCTATGCGTACTCGGCCGCCTCGTGCGCCCGCGACAACGGCATCCAGACCCACGTGGTCGGCATCCCGATGAGCTTCTGGCGCGACCAGATGCCCGACGACATGTTCCTGCGCTCCGGCCCCGACTGGCACCTCGACACCGCCGGCGAGCACACCTTCGCGGCCTACTTCGAGGACCGGGGCCTCACCCGGGCCGAGAACGACCCCGTGCCGATCGGGGTGTTCCTCGACCACACCGACTGGTTCCGCGCACAGAAGGGGTTCGACGTCGACGAGCGCCTCGTCGACACCCTCGAGGTCGACGGCGACGCGTTCCTGGCCACGATGGAGGACGGCTCGACCATCACCGCCGAGAAGGTGCTCGCGGCGCCCGGCATCCGGCACTTCACCGCGCTCCCCGCCTGGCACGAGGGCGTGCCCGAGCACCGTCGTGCGCACACCTGCGACCTCGTCGACTTCGATGCGCTGGCGGGAGCCCGGGTGGTCGTCGTGGGCGGCCGGCAGAGCGCCTACGAGTGGGCGGCCCTGCTCTGCGACCACGGCGCGGTCTCGGTCGACGTGGTGCACCGGCACCCCGCGCCGGCCTTCGAGAAGGTGAGCTGGGAGTTCGTCAACCCCTACGTCGAGCAGACACTGACCCAGCGCGGCTGGTGGCGCAGCCTGTCCGCCGACCAGCAGCGCGCCATCGCGCTGGAGTTCTGGCAGGTCGGCCGGCTCACCCTCGAGCCCTGGCTGACACCCCGGCTCACACCCGACGTGGTCACCGTGCACGCGTCCTGCGAGGTGGTGGAGGTCGAGGAGGGCGACGAGGCGACCGTGCTCGGCCTCACCGACGGCTCGCGCCTGACCGCCGACTTCGTCGTCCTCGCCTCGGGCTACCGCGCCGACATCGGCCGGGTGCCCTACCTCGAGCCGCTGCTCGACGACCTGGCCGTCACCGACGGGTTCCCGCAGCTCAGCGAGGGCTTCGAGACGTCGGTACCGGGCCTGTTCATGACAGGCTTCGCGTCGACCCGCGACTTCGGGCCGTTCTACGGCTTCACCAAGGGGTGCCCGTCGTCGGCCTCCCTCGCGGTGGCCGAGATGCTGCGCTGAGAGGACCCCCGACCGATGCGACGTGCCGCCGCCCTGCTCGTGCTCCTCGTGCTCGGGGTGATCAGCCTCCCGCTGGTCGCGTCGGTGCTCGACGGCCAGGGCACCGAGAACCTCATCCTGCCGGTGCAGCTGGTGCTGATGGTCGCCGCCGGCGCCCTCGCGGGCCGGCTGGTGCCCACCCTGGGCGGCGCCGACGCGAGCCCGCGTCGCGGCATCGTCGTCGGCGCACTGCTGGGTCTGGGCGCGGCGGTGTTCGGGCTGGTCATCTTCTTCCTGCTGCTCAACGGCATCAGCGGCGCCTGACCGGCTCGCCGCCCCACGACGGCCGGATGCCGGGACGCCGCCGGCCGTGCGGCGCGTCACCCCGGACGCGCCCGCCGGGCACCGCGTCGGGCTGGAAGACTGACACCATGCGCCGCATCGTCCAGAGCAAGAAGCTGCAACACGTCCGCTACGACGTGCGCGGGCCGATCCTGGTCGAGGCCCAGCGGCTCGAGGCCGAGGGCCACAAGATCCTCAAGCTCAACATCGGCAACACCGCACCCTTCGGCTTCGAGGCCCCCGAGGCGATCGTCGCCGACATGATCCACAACCTGCCCGACAGCCAGGGCTACGCCGACTCCCGCGGCATCTACTCGGCGCGCACCGCGGTCGCGCAGTACTACCAGTCGCACGGGCTCACCGA
>DASSQL010000077.1:0-7574 GCA_035702525.1 Ornithinibacter sp.
CGCCAGGCGCGGGTCCGCACCGCGGGGGTCGGTGGTCTCGGGGGCCTCGCCCTCCAGGCCCAGCACGACGGCCTTGACCGAACCGTGCCCGTGGCCGGTGGCGCCGAGGGAGCCGAACAGCTCGGCGCGCACCCGCACCACCCGGTTCAGGATGCCGGCGTCGCGCAGCCCCGCCGCGAAGGTGTGCGCGGCCCGCATCGGCCCCACGGTGTGCGAGCTGGAGGGGCCGATGCCCACGGAGAAGAGGTCGAACGCGCTGATGGCCATCGCCGCACAGTGTGTCAGGTCATCGGGGCGATCGGGCACCCCCGGGCCCGGTCCCTCGGGGCGGCATCCCGGCACCGTCGGCACCAGCGGCTAGCGTCCTCCCCGTGAGCGCCCAGCCGACCCAGGAGCAGTTCCCGGGCATGCCGGCGCCCCTGTACGCGGCCAGCCCGAGCAAGCTGCTGGCCTTCCTCGACTGCCCGCGCCGCTACCGGCTGCAGTACCTCGACCGGCCCGCGCCCGAGAAGCGCCGCCAACGCGCCCACACCTCGCTCGGCAACGCGGTGCACAACGCGCTGCGCGACTGGTGGGACCTCCCGGTGCGCACCCCCGCCGCCGGGGCCGGCCTGGTCGACCGCTCGTGGATCGACGTGGGCTTCCGCGACGGGCAGCAGTCGCGCGAGTGGCGTGAGCGGATGCGGGCCGCGGTCACCGCCTACCTCGCCGACGTCGACCCCCACACCCAGCCGGCCGGCATCGAGCGCACCGTGTCGTTCGTCAGCGGTGACCTGCGGCTGAGTGGCCGGGTCGACCGGCTCGACGACCGCGACGGCGAGCTGGTCGTCGTCGACTACAAGACCTCCCGGGTGCCGCCCACCGATGACGACGCCCGCACCTCGCTGGCCCTGGGCCTCTACGCCGCCGCGGTGTGGAAGATGTTCCGGCGCCGCACCCTGCGCGTCGAGCTGCACCACGTGCCCAGTGGCACCGTCGCCGTGCACGAGCACACCCCCGAGTCGCTGACCCGCAAGGTCGAGCAGGCCCGCTCGATCGCCCGTGACGCCCGGCGGGCCGACCTCGACTTCGCCGAGCAGGGTGAGGCCTCCGACCTCTTCCCACCCCGCCCCGGCCCGCTGTGCGGGTGGTGCGACCTGCGCGCGCACTGCCCCGAGGGCCAGGCGGCCGGCCCCGAGAAGTCCGACTGGGCCGCCCTGGAGGAGAAGGCCCCGGTCGGTGGGTGGGTCTCGCGCGACGACGCGTGACCGGCATCCACCGACGACGGGTCGCGAAAGGCCGGGCTGTCACCGGGGTGTGGAAGTTTGGGTCGCATGGAACAACGTGTGTCGTTCGTGACCCTGGCCGTGCGTGACCTCGACCGGTCGCGCGCCTTCTACGTCGACGGGCTGGGCTGGTCCCCCGAGCTCGAGGTCCCGGCCGACGTGCTGATGTTCGCCGCGGGCGAGCGGCTCGTGCTCTCGTTGTGGAACCGCGCCGCCTTCGAGGAGGAGGTCGGGGGCCCGGCCCTCGACGGCGCCGGCGTGGTGCCGATGACCCTGTCCCACAACGTGCCGACGCCGGGCGAGGTGCGGTCCGTGCTCGCTCTCGCCGAGGCGGCCGGCGCGCCGGTCACCGGGCCGGTCGAGCGCGAGTGGGGCGGCTTCACCGGCTACTTCGCCGACCCCGACGGGTTCCGGTGGGAGGTCGCGTGGAACCCCGGCCCGATCGGGCTGCGGGTGGTGCCCGACACCGACGTCGACGCCCGCCCGTGAACGGGGTGGCCGAGGCCAGGCGCACCGAGCGGTTGGTGCTGCGGGGTTGGCGCGACGACGACCGTGCGGCCTGGGCGGCGATGAACGCCGACCCCGAGGTGATGCGCTACTTCCCCGACACCCTGACGCGAGAGCAGTCCGACGCGATGCTCGACCGGATCGACGCGGCCCTCGCGGAGCAGGGCTGGGGGCTGTGGGCGCTCGAGCGGCAGGACACCGGCGAGATGGTCGGCTTCACCGGGCTCGCGGTGCCGAGGCACGACCTGCCGTTCAACCCCTGCGTGGAGGTGGGGTGGCGTCTCGCCCGCTCGGCCTGGGGCCGGGGCTTCGCCACCGAGGCCGCGCGCGAGGCGCTGCGGGTGGGGTTCGACGAGGTGGGGCTGGCCGAGGTCGTGTCGATGACGTCGGTGCCCAACACGCCCTCGCGGGCGGTGATGGAGCGGCTCGCCATGACGCGCGACCCGACCGACGACTTCGAGCACCCGGCGGTGCCGCCGGGCCACCCGCTGCGCCCCCACGTGCTCTACCGCATCCGCGCGGACGCGGTGCGGTGACGAGCAGCGGTCAGGCGCTGCGGCGCGAGTGGTAGCTGCGCAGGTTCTCGCTGAGGATGCCGCGGATCATCTCGGCCTCCGGGGTGTCCTCGCCGTCGACGCTGGCGAGCAGGTCGTCGATGTCGGAGGGGGTGCGGTAGTGCTCCAGGTCGGCCCGGAGCTGGTTGAGGGCCACGCGGGCCTCGCGGCGCTCGCGGAGCTCGTCCTTGACGGTGGTCCAGAGTGCTGTAGTGGTCATGTCAACCAGTTTCCGCCGTCACGGTCCATGCGTCCAATGGAATCGGAACATGTTTCATATGCGATATCGTCATGGTTGTGGACACTGACGCGCTCCGCTGGTTCCAGCTCGTCGCCGACGGCTACACCGTCACCGAGGTCAGTGAGGTCTTCGGGGTCAGCCAGCCCGGGGTCTCCCGCGCACTGGCCCGGCTCGAGCAGGAGGTCGGCACCCCACTGCTGCGCCGCTCCGGGCGGGTGCTGCGGATGACGCACGCCGGCACGGCCTTCAAGCGGCACGTCGACAACCTGGTCAACGACCTCGACGACGGCATGGCGGCGGTCGACGAGCTCGTCGACCCCGAGGGCGGCGTGGTCACCCTGGCCTTCCCGCTCAGCCTCGGGTCGTGGCTCGTTCCCGGCCTGATCCGGGCCTTCCGCCACGACCACCCGCGGGTGCGGATGGTGCTCCAGCGCACGGCCGTGGGAGAGAGCGGGCGGGTGTCGCAGCAGCTCGCGACCCGGCGCGCCGACGTCGAGCTCACCACCCACCGGGTCACCGGGCCCGATGTCGAGTGGCGTCGCATCCTCGTCGAGCCGCTCGTGCTGGCCGTCCCCCCGAGCCACCAACTCGCCCACCGCGACGAGGTCGCCCTGGCCGACGTCGCGGACGAACCGTTCGTGATGCGCCGCGGGCCCTCGGGCATGCGGGCGCAGACCCTGGCCCTGTGCGAGGCGGCCGGGTTCTCCCCGACGATCGACTTCGAGGCCGACGACCTGCCGACGGTGCGCGGCCTGGTCGCCGCGGGACTTGGGGTCGCGGTGGTGCCGGCCATGGGGCTGCCGATCCCGACGACCTTCGCGCGCACCCGGTTGCTGCCGCTCACCGACGCGGGCGCGCAGCGCGAGGTCGGGGTCGCGTGGGTCGCGCGGCGGCCGCTGCTGCCGTCGGCCGAGTCGTTCCGGCGGTTCCTGCTGACCGGCGAGGTCACCGCGAACCTCGGGTGACAGAATCGGGCCCAATCCCGCGGACCCCATGGAAGGCCCCCCGATGGCGCCGAAGCACAAGGCCACGATCATCGCCCTCGCCAACCAGAAGGGCGGCGTCGCCAAGACCACGTCGGTGGCCTCCCTGGGTGCTGCGTTCGCGGAGCAGGGCCGCCGGGTGCTGCTCGTCGACCTCGACCCCCAGGCCTGCCTCACCTTCAGCCTCGGCGTCGACCCGGACGCGGTCGAGGCGTCGATCCACGACGTGCTGGTCGGCGGTACCGCGCTCGAGGACGTCGTCGTCGGCTGCGAGGAGGGCATCGACCTGGTGCCCAGCACCATCGACCTCGCCGGCGCCGAGGCGGTGCTGCTGTCCCGGCCGGCCCGCGAGTACGTGCTGCAGGGCGCCCTGTCCGACGTCAAGCGCGACTACGACATCATCCTGCTCGACTGCTCACCGAGCCTGGGCGTGCTCACCCTGAACGCCCTGACCGCCGCGCACGGCCTGATCATCCCGATGCCGTGCGAGATGCTCAGTCACCGCGGCGTCGGCCAGCTGCTCGACACCGTGCGCGACGTGAAGAAGATCCTCAACAAGAAGCTGCGGGTCATCGGCATCCTCCCGACGCTCTACGACGGGCGCAGCCTGCACTCGCGCGAGGTGCTCGACGACGTCGGCAGCCGCTACGACCTGCCGGTGCTGCTGCCCCCGATCCCGAAGACGGTGCGGTTCGCCGAGGCCCCAGCAGTCGGCCGCTCGATCCTGTCGACGGCCCGCACGTCCAAGGGCGCCACGGCCTACCGCGAGGTCGCGGCCTCGATCCTCACCCAGCTCTGACCAGCGGTCCGGCATCCCGGTCGAGGGATTCGGACCGCGGCACACGGTCGTCCTAGAGTGAACGGATGCCGACCACGACACCTGCACTCATCGCCGACTCCGCCACCTCCGGCTTCCACCAGGGCACCATCGAGCGCCGTGACCTGCGCCCCGACGACATCCGCATCGACATCGCCTTCGCCGGCATCTGCCACTCCGACATCCACACCGTGCGTGAGGAGTGGGGCCCGGCGCACTTCCCGCTGACCGTCGGCCACGAGATCGCCGGCACCGTCGTCGCGGTCGGTGACGAGGTCACCCGCCACGCCGTGGGCGACCGGGTCGGCGTCGGCTGCCTCGTCGACTCGTGCGGCGAGTGCGAGCCGTGCAAGGACGGCATGGAGATGTTCTGCACCAAGCCGTCCGTCGGCACGTACAACTCGCAGGGCTACGACGGCGAGTGGACGATGGGCGGCTACGCCAAGGAGGTCGTCGTCAGCGAGCGCTTCGTGCTGCGCATCCCCGACGCCATGGACCTCGACGTCGCCGCGCCGCTGCTCTGCGCCGGCATCACCACCTACTCGCCGCTGCGTCGATGGGGCGCGGGCACCGGTCGCTCGGTCGCCGTCGTCGGTGTCGGCGGCCTGGGCCACATGGGCGTGAAGATCGCCGCAGCCATGGGCGCCACCGTCACCACCATCTCCCGCTCGATGGCCAAGGCCGACGACGCCGAGGCGCTCGGCGCCACCCGGCACATCGCGTCGTCCGATGCCGACGCCATGAAGGCCGCCCGCGGCAGCTTCGACATCGTGCTCAACACGGTCAGCGCCGACATCCCGATCGCCGACTACGTGCGGCTGCTCAAGCCGGCCGGTGTCGTGGTGAACGTCGGCCTGCCGCCGGCGCCGTACTCCATCCCGCCGGGTTCGCTGATCGGCGGCAACCGGGCCGTCGCCGGGTCGCAGATCGGTGGCATCGCCGAGACCCAGGAGATGCTCGACTTCTGCGCCGAGCACGGCATCGCCGCGACCATCGAGGTCGTCGACGCCGCCGACGTGGATGCCGTGTGGGACCGGGTCGTCGACGGCGACGTGCGCTACCGCGCGGTCATCGACACCAGCACCCTCACCGGCTAGTCGAGGCGGACCCGCTCGGCGTAGCGCGGCACCACCGCGCACCAGCCGAGCTCGTCGCCGATCCGGGTGGCCAGGGCCAGCGCGGCCTCCGGCTCGCCGTGCACGACGTAGACCGTGCGCGGCGCGGGGTCGCACCGGCCGAGCCAGTCGAGCACCTCGCCCGCGTCGGCGTGCACCGAGAACTCCGGGTCGTCGACCACCTCGGCCCGCACCGGCACGTACCGCCCGTGGATCTTGACCTGCCGCGCCCCGGCGACCAGGTCGCGCCCACGCGTGCCGAGGGCCTGGTAGCCGGTGAGCACGACGCAGTTGCGCGGGTCGCCGAGCTGGTGGGCGAGGTGGTGCACCACCCGGCCGCCGGTCGCCATCCCCGATGCCGAGATGATGACGCAGGGGTGCCGGGGCTCGTTGAGGGCCTGCGACTCGGTGGCGCTCCGGGTGATCCGCAGGTCGGGCACCCCGAAGGTGCGCAGGTCGCAGCCGGCCGGCAGCAGCGCGGGGTCGACGTCGGACAGGGCCCGGCGGTAGACGTCGAGCGCCCTCAGCGCCATCGGGCTGTCGACGTGCACCGGCACCGTCGGCACCAGCCCCTGGGTCATCAGCGCGCCGATCCGCAGCAGCACCAGCTCGGTGCGGTCGATCGCGAAGGCGGGCACCAGCACGCTGCCCCCGCGGGCGACGGTGCGCCGGATGGCGTCGGCGAGCACGTCGTCGGCCGGGTCGGTCGGTGGCGCGGGGTGGGTGCGGTCGCCGTAGGTCGACTCCACGACCACGACGTCGGCAGGTGGCGGGTCCTCGCGCCGGGGCACCAGCGGGTGGTTCGCCCGCCCGAGGTCACCGCTGAACAGCACGCGTGAGCCGTCGGCGTCGAGCAGCGCGCTGGCCGCCCCGAGGATGTGCCCCGCCGACTGCAGGGTCACGGTGACGTCGTCGGTGAGTGGCACGGCGTCGTGCAGCGGCACCCGGTGGAGCAGCGGGAGGGTGCGTTCGACGTCGGCCTCGTCGTACAGCGGCTGGGCGGTGCCGTGCCGCGAGATGCCGGTGTCGGTGGCGTACGCGGCGTCCTCCTCCTGCAGGTGGGCGCTGTCGCGCAGCACGATCGCGGCCAGCTCGGCCGTCTCGGAGGTGCACAGCACGGGGGCGTCCAGCCCGCCGCGCACCAGCCGCGGCAGGTAGCCGCAGTGGTCGAGGTGCGCGTGGGTGAGCACCACCCCGTCGAGGCTGGTGGGGTCGACGGGGAAGTCGTCCCAGTTGCGCCGGCGCAGCTCGCGCAGGCCCTGGTAGAGCCCGGCGTCGACCAGCACCCGGGAGGTGCCGGTCTCGACGAGGAAGCGGCTGCCGGTCACCGTGCCGGCCGCTCCCCAGAAGGTCAGCGTGGGGCTGGTCACGCCTCGATTCTTCTCCTCGCGACCGGTCGGGGACAGCGCCCGGCGGCGCCTCGAATCTCACACCGATCCGGCACCACCGGGCCCGGCGACCGGGGCAAGATCGACCAACAGGTCAAAGCTGCTCCGGGGCAAGATCGACCAACAGGTCAAAGCTGCCCGGGATGAGATCGACCTGTTGGTCGATGTCGTCCCGCCTGCGTCAGCTGGTGGTCTCGCCCGAGGGGCTGCCACCGCGCGTGCGCCGGCGGTTGCGGTTCCGCTTGGGCCGGTCGGCACCCTCGGTGGGGGCGTCGCCCTCACGGGAGGCCGGTCGGGAGGAGTCGGCGCGCGACTCGCCACCGCGCCCGCCGCGGCTGTCGCCACCGGGGCGGCCACCGCGACCACGGTCGCCGCCGGAGGATGACGGGCCGCGCCGGCCGGCGCCCTTGCCGGTCTCGCCGAGGTCCTCGAGCACCTCGGCGCCCAGGCCCTCGCGGGTGCGCAGGGCGCGGGGCAGGCGGCCCTTGGAGCCCTCGGGGATGTCGAGGTCGGAGTACAGGTGCGGCGAGGAGGAGTAGGTCTCCTGCGGCTCGGGCATGCCCAGGTCGAGCACCTTGTTGATCATCGCCCAGCGGTGCAGGTCGTCCCAGTCGACGAAGGTGACCGCGATGCCGGTGTTGCCGGCGCGGGCGGTGCGCCCGATGCGGTGCAGGTAGGTCTTCTCGTCCTCGGGGCACTGGTAG
>DASSQL010000078.1:0-7202 GCA_035702525.1 Ornithinibacter sp.
GCTGCGCCGCAGAAGCGGCGGCGCAGCGAAAAAACACACGGCTAATCGCGCGTCAGCTTGCGGTACGCGCTGCGGTGCGGCTTCGCCGCGTCCGGGCCGAGGCGCTCGATCTTGTTCGCCTCGTAGGACTCGAAGTTGCCCTCGAACCAGTACCAGCGGGCCGGGTCCTCCTCAGTGCCCTCGTAGGCGAGGATGTGCGTCGCGACGCGGTCGAGGAACCACCGGTCGTGGGTGATGACGACAGCGCAGCCGGAGAACTCGAGCAGGGCGTTCTCGAGCGAGCCGAGGGTCTCGACGTCGAGGTCGTTGGTCGGCTCGTCGAGGAGCAGGAGGTTGCCACCCTGCTTGAGCGTGAGCGCGAGGTTGAGGCGGTTGCGCTCGCCACCGGAGAGCACGCCGGACAGCTTCTGCTGGTCCGGGCCCTTGAACCCGAACTGCGACACGTAGGCGCGCGAGGGGATCTCGACCTGGCCGACCTTGATGTAGTCGAGGCCGTCGGAGACGATCTCCCAGAGGTTCTTCTTCGGGTCCAGGCCCTCGCGGCCCTGGTCGACGTAGGAGACCTTGACCGTCTCGCCGATCTTGACCTCGCAGCCGTCGGGCTGCTCGAAGCCGACGATCGTCTTGAAGAGCGTCGACTTGCCGACGCCGTTCGGGCCGATGACGCCGACGATGCCGTTGCGCGGCAGCGAGAACGAGAGGTTGTCGATGAGGACGCGGTCGCCGAAGCCCTTCTTGAGGTTGTTGACCTCGATGACCGTCGAGCCGAGACGCGGGCCCGGCGGGATCTGGATCTCCTCGAAGTCCAGCTTGCGGGTGCGGTCGGCCTCGGCCGCCATCTCCTCATACCGGGCCAGGCGCGCCTTGGACTTGGTCTGCTTGGCCTTCGCGTTGCTGCGCACCCACTCGAGCTCCTCGGCCAGGCGCTTGGCGAGCTTGGCGTCCTTCTTGCCCTGCACCTCGAGACGAGCGTGCTTCTTCTCGAGGTAGGTGGAGTAGTTGCCCTCGTAGGGGTAGGCCCGCCCGCGGTCGAGCTCGAGGATCCACTCGGCGACGTTGTCCATGAAGTACCGGTCGTGCGTCACCGCGACGACGGCGCCGTGGTAGGCGGCGAGGTGCTGCTCGAGCCAGAGCACCGACTCGGCGTCGAGGTGGTTGGTGGGCTCGTCGAGCAGGAGCAGGTCGGGCTTCTGCAGCAGCAGCTTGCACAGGGCCACCCGCCGGCGCTCACCACCGGAGAGCACGGTGACGTCGGCGTCCGGCGGCGGGCAGCGCAGGGCGTCCATCGCCTGCTCGAGCTGCGAGTCGAGGTCCCACGCGTCGGCGGCGTCGATGGCCTCCTGGAGCTTGCCCATCTCCTCCATCAGCGCGTCGAAGTCGGCGTCGGGGTCGGCCATCAGCGCCGAGATCTCGTTGTAGCGGTCGACCTTGGCCTTGATCTCGCCGGCGCCCTCCTCGACGTTGCCGAGGACCGTCTTCTCCTCGTTGAGCTCGGGCTCCTGCATGAGGATGCCGACGGAGTAGCCGGGCGTCAGCCGCGCCTCACCGTTCGAGGGCTGGTCGAGGCCGGCCATGATCTTCAGCACCGAGGACTTCCCCGCACCGTTCGGGCCGACGACGCCGATCTTGGCGCCGGGCAGGAAGGACAGGGTGACGTCGTCGAGGATGACCTTGTCGCCGTGTGCCTTGCGGGCACGGGACATGACGTAGATGAACTCGGGCATGGGGCAAGGCTATCGACCAGCACCGCCCCGGCCCGAATCCACGCCTGCGGAGCCGTCAGGCCGCGGCCTCCTTCCCGGGACGCACCAACGGTCCGCTGTCGGCGCCCGACCCGGCGTCGTCGGCCCCGCCGGGTGCCGAGCCCAACCCGGGGTCGACGAGGTACGGGTCGTGCTCCGGGTCACCCAGGCGACCGGGGCCGGAGGCGTCGTCGGGCCGACCGCCCTGCGACCCCGGGCCCTCGCCCTGCGACCCCGGGCCCTCGCCCTGCGACCCGGGACCGTCGCCCTGGGACCACGACTCCGAGCTGCGCCCCATCCCGACCTTCGCGAACGCGGTGGTGCCGAACGTGAGGTCGTGCCCCACGGCATCCGCCTCGATCTCGACGTTGACGAAGACCTGGCCGTCGTCACGGCGCCACTGCACCACCCGCTGGCGGCCGTGGACGGTGACCGGGTGCCCCTTCTTCAGGGACACCCCGATGTTGGCCGCGAGCGACCGGTAGGCCAGCACGTCGTAGAAGCTCGGCTCGGTGTCCTCCCACTGCCCCGGCTGCACCTGGCGCCGGCCGCTCTGGGCGACACGGAACTTCGTCATCGGCGCGCCGGCTCTGGTGGTGAAGACCGACGGGTCGGCGCAGAGCCGGCCCCTGATCGTCACGTGGGTCTCGTTCGTGCTCATCGGTGCCCCTCCCCCGGCCCCGCCTGTCGAAGCCGCTGCGCCCATGCTCGGCCGCGCAGACCGGCTCGGACAACGACGGCGCCGGGCCTGTGGACGGACCACCACCCGATGACGCCCCTGTGGACGACGGTCGAGCGACCAGTCAGACGCCGGCGGCGCGGCTGAGGGCCACCCGGGTCGCGGCGTGCCGCTCGAGCACGCGCTCGACCGGCTGGACGATCTCCGACTGGGCCACCCCGTCGATCGAGGATCGCAACCGGGCGTCCATCACCCGCCCGCGGCGGCGGCCGCCCACGCGCGCCAGCCAGCGCGACACCAGCGCCAGCAGCAGCCCACCGAGCAGCCCGACGACCAACAGCGCCAAGGGAACCGGCACGATGCCCAGGGTCGGCGGGTCACCGATCACCTGGTCGAGCTGGGCCCACCCGACGATCACGTAGAGGGCCAGCCAGAGGAAGCCCACCACCGCGGCGGCGGCCAGCACGAGCTGCACGAGGCCGACCACGCGCCACCAGAGCGGCACGCGCGCCAGCAGCGAGGTGCCGACGACCGCACGGTCGAGGGCGTCGCCCAGGGCGGGCCCGGGCGGGTCGGCGGCGCGCTCCACGGCATCCGCCCACGGGTGCGGCAGGGAGGCACTCGCCCGGTCGGCGAGGCGTCGGGTGGCGAGGTCGACCGCAGCGCGCGCGGCCGGGCTCGGTGGCGGAAGCGACGACCGGCCGAGCACGGAGCGCACGTCGGCGTCGGTGACCCGCACGTCGCGACCGTCGAGGCGCAGCCGCCGCAGTGGGCGGGGGCGCAGCCGCTGGACCCACCGGGTGAACGGCCAGCCGGTGCTCGCGGCGGCCTCCATCCGGTAGTCGCGGTCGACGGCCTCGACCACGGTGGGTACCCCGGCACTGCGGGCCAGGGCGTCGAGCAGCTCGTTGCGCGCGGCGTCGTCGACGGCCGGCTCCCCCTCGGCGACGTGCCCGGTGAGCGCACCGGCCGCCGCGCGGACGTCGCCGGCCAGCCGGGCCCGGGTCATGGTGCGGCCCGCCACGGCGTTGGCCAGGCGCTGGTGCAGCTCGTCGAGGCCGTCGCCGGTGGTCACCGAGGTGGCCAGCACCGTGGCGCGCGGGACGCCGTCGCGCTCCATCAGCCGCACCAGGTCGGCCCGGCACTGGGCGACCTCGGCCTCGGTGAGCCGGTCGGCCTGGTTGAGCACGACCATCGTCACGGCCTCGTGGGTCGCGAGCGCGGCGACGTAGTCGTCGTGCAGCCGCGCGTCGGCGTACTTCTGCGGGTCGGTGACCCAGACGAACAGGTCGACGAGCTCGAGCACCCGCTCGGCCTCGGTGCGGTGGCCGATCTCGCGGGAGTCGAAGTCGGGCAGGTCGAGCAGCACCAGCCCGTCGAGCGAGCCCACCGGGCCGCCGCGCCGACCGCCTCCGCCCTCGGCTGCCGGGTCGCTCGCCACGAGGTGGCGGGAGCCGACGCCGAGCCAGTCGAGCAGCTCGCCGACCGGCTCCTCGCCCCAGATCGCCGCGGTCGGGGTCGAGGTCGTGGGCCGCCGCACGCCGACCGTCGCCACCGGCGTTCCGACCAGCGCGTTGAACAGCGACGACTTGCCGCTGCCGGTGGCGCCGGCCAGGGCGACCACGGTGTGGCCCCCGACGAGCGCGGTGCGCTCGGAGACCTTCGCGACCACGGCATCGGCGCGCTGCCGCTCGGCAGCCGGCAGCTGCTCGCCACCGGCCTCGACGGCCGCGGCGAGCGCGTTGGCGGCGGCCGCGAGCTGCTCGGCCGAGACGACGGCACCCCGCGAGGAGCCCATCCGCAGCGGGCTCACCGCACCACCGCCCGCAGCCCGGCCGCCACGGCGGTGAGCCGCTGCGCCTGGTCGGCGGGTGGAGCCACCTCGGCCAAGGCCGCCGCGTACCGCTCGCGCTCGGCGGAGTAGAGCCCGTCGGCCCGCTCGAGCAGGCTGTGCCGCGCCTTGGCCGCCATCTCGCGCACCGCCTGGTCGCCGAAGATCGCCTCGAGCACCCGCTGGGCGAGCAGCGCGGTGCCACCGGCGATGCCGACCTCCGCGCCGGTGAGGCCGGCCGTGCTGCTGAACGCGACGAGCATGAGGAACAGCCCGATCGCGTTGAGCCCGTAGGCCGCGATGCGGGCGTTCGTGCGCCTGCCCTGACCCTCGGTGCGCACCAGGTCGAGCACCTCGCCCTGCCAGTCGCGCACGAGCCGCTCGACGTCGGGGCGCAGCGCCGGAGCCGGCTTGGCGAGGTCGGGGTGGGCGGTGAGGATCTGGCTGCCCCCGGGCAGGCGGCGCCAGGCGCGGGTGGTCTCGGACGCGGCGGTCTCGGCGTTGGAGAGCAGCAGCGCCGCGACCCCGCTCTGCAGCGCCTCGCCGAGGTTGTCGGCCGGCGGCGGGTTGCCCTTGAGGGCGGCGGTGACCTTGTCGCGCCAGCGGGCGATCGTGCTCTCGATCTGGCGGAAGAACTCGCCGGTGCCGACGAACTCCTGCCAGCGGGCCAGCACCTCGCCGCGCAGCAGGGTGCCGTCGGTCATGCCGGCATCCACGCGTCGGTGCGCCTCCGCGAACGACTCGTCGACCGCCTTGCGCAACGACACCGCGGCGTCGTGCTGGTCGCGGCTGGCGACGACGAGCTCGGCGGTGCGGCCGGACAGCGAGTCGACGGCGCCGCGCAGGGTCTGCCCCACGACGATCGACCGGGCCCGGGCGTCGCTGGCGAGCGCCTGCAGCCACGAGCGCAGCCGCTCCACGGCCTCCGCGGGCAGCCGCCCGTCGGCGTCGAGCGTGGTCTCCGGCACGGTGAAGATGGGCGCCGTCGGCAGTCCCTGCTCGCGCAGCATCGAGGCGAGGTGCGGGCGGATCTCGGCCACGGCATCCGGGGGGATGCGGTCGAGCACGATCGCGACGGAGGTGCCGCGGTCGGCGGCGGTGCGCAGCAGGTCCCACGGCACGGCATCCGCGTAGCGCGCCGCCGTGGTGACGAACAGCCAGAGGTCGGCGGCCGAGAGCAGCTGGGTGGCGATGGCGCGGTTGGCCGAGACCACCGAGTCGATGTCGGGGGCGTCGAGCAGGGCCATGCCGGCGGGCAGCGTGCTCGACTCGACCAGCCGAACGGTGCCGGCCTGGCTCTCACCGGTGTCCTGGCCGGTGACCCGGGCCAGCCCGGGCAGGATGCGTGCGTCGGCGAACCAGTGCCGGTCGTCGGGGTGGTGCACGAGCACCGGCGACGTCGTGGTCGGGCGGAGGACGCCGGACCGGCTCACGTCGGCGCCGACGACGGAGTTGACCAGGGTCGACTTGCCGGCGCCGGTGGACCCCCCGACGACCGCGAGCAGCGGTGCGTCGATGGCGCGCAGACGGGGCAGCACGTAGTCGTCGAGCTGTTGCAGCAGCTGCTTGCGCGAGGCCTCGGCCGGGGCACGGCTGGTGACGTCGAGCGGTAGCCGCGCCCCCTCGACGACGTCGCGCAGACCCTCGACGGCGGAGACCAGCGCCTCCACGTCCCCGTCCACCGTCACGGCGCAAGCCTAACGACACTGCGCAGGTCGGCCCGCCATTCACCGGGGCGCGCCGGATGATGTCCACCATGCGACTGTTCGTGTCGATCGAGCCCTCCGAGGATGCCGTGGAGCACCTCGACGACTTCCTCGCCGTGCGCCGGTCGTCCGGCCCGGAGCTGCGCTGGTCGCCGCCCGGGCAGTGGCACCTGACCCTGGCATTCATGGGGTCGGCGCCCGACCGGGTCGTGGACGACGTGGTGGATGCCGTGGCCGGCGCCGCGTCGCGGTCGTCACCGATGGGGCTGGCGGTCGCCGGGGGCGGGTGCTTCCCGGACGTCACCCGGGCCAAGGTGCTGTGGGCCGGGGTGGGGGGCGAAGCCGGTTCGGGAGGCTCGGCGGACGAGGGCGAGGCGCTGGGTCGGCTGGCGCGCGGTGTGCGGTCGGCCTGCTCCGTGGCCGGGGCCGCTCCGGAGGGCGGGCCGTTCGTGCCGCACCTGACCCTCGGCCGGTTCTCCCGGGCCGAGGACGCGACACGCTGGATGCGGGTGCTGTCGACGTACGCCGGGCCACCGTGGGTCGCGACGGACGTCGCGGTCGTGGCGTCGCACCTGCCGCGCGACCGGGGGCACCGGGCCCGGCACGAGGTGCTGGCGCGGCTTCCCCTCGGCGGTTGACCGGGCCGACACGGCCCCTGCCCCGCACTCGAGGTCCCACGACGCGCTGACGGTCGGCAGCGACGATCAGCGCGTCGTGGGACCTCGACCGCCACCTACACTGGCGGCGGCATCCCGGCGGGGTGCCCGGCCCCCGTAGCTCAGCGGATAGAGCAAGAGCCTTCTAATCTCGAGGTCGCAGGTTCGAGTCCTGCCGGGGGCGCGTCGAGAATGTAGGACTCCGCCTGATGTTCGACGTTTCGGCTTCGCCGGACGCCTGACGGTGTTTCGGCTGAGGCGCCTGGTCGCGGCTGGCGACCACCACGTAGTTGTCGGCCTCGGGGTCGAAGGTGGTGGACCGCACCGTGAGCCCGACGCTCCGCAACTGCGCCACGAGGTCCTCGTACCGGTAGGGCCAGATGGACAACCGCTCCGAGCAGGCTCGCACCGCCCCATCCGGCTCGATCTGGGCGACCACGATCTCGAGGAAGTGCTCCTGCTCCCAGCGCTGCTCGACCTGCCAGTAGTAGCTGACGACCGCATCGCGGTCGTTGCGGCGGACGAGTCGATCGCGGACGTCCACCCGTGAGCCGGCGGAGCGCACGCGCTCCCAGTTGCGCGACGTGA
>DASSQL010000079.1:0-16346 GCA_035702525.1 Ornithinibacter sp.
GACCTCGCCGCTGCTGCCTGCCGGGGTGCCCGTCATCCTCGCGGCCGCGGCCGCCCTCGTCGTCGGGCTGCGCCACCCCGGCCGGCACGAGGGGCCGCTCGAGGGTGCCGACGGCATCCTGCCCGGATCGGACCCGACGCCATGACGCTCTGGGTCGCCGTGGTCGTCGCCTCCGTGGCGTCGCTGCTCATCAAGCTCGCCGGCTACCTCGTGCCCGAGACCCTGCTCGACGGCGAGCGCACCTCGCGGGTCACCACCCTGCTGCCCGTGGCCCTGCTCGCGGCGCTGGTCGTGGTGCAGACCGTGGTCGGGCCGGGCGGGTCGCTCGTGCTCGACGCGCGGATCGTCGCCGTCGGCGTGGCGGTCGTGCTGCTGATGCTGCGCGCGAACTTCCTCGTCATCGTGCTCACCGCCGGAGCCACCGCCGCGCTGCTGCGCGCCGTCGGCTGGGGCTGAGCGCGCCTGCTCGGGGGCTAGGCCTCGAGGGCCGACCGGTAGCGCGCCACCACGAGGTCGACGACCTTCGGGTGCGGTGCGACCGGGCCGGTGACTACGTCGGCCCCCGACTCCTCGACCCGTCGCTGGAAGAAGCCGGGCGCCAAGAGGTACGACGCCACCGCCACCGGCTCACCGGCGGCGAGCGACCGAGCCGACGCCACCGCGTCCGCGACCGTCGGCACCGGACCGGCTGCGTACCCGAGGTGAACCGTGCCGCCCCAGCGTCGTTCGAGCCGAGCCGCCATGTCCGCACTGTCGGCCTGCGCCCGGGCGTCGCTCGACCCGGCCGGCGCCAGCACGACCACTCCCCCGCGCTGCGCCCCCGCGGCCTCGAGCCGCTCCACGAGCACGTCGACGAGCAGGTCGTCGGGCCCCAGCGCCCCGGTGCTGCGCACGTCGGCGCGGTCGGCCACGGCCTGCGCGATGTCCACGTGCACGTGGTACCCCGCCGCCAGCAGCAGCGGCACCACGACCCCCGCCACCGCGTCCCCGCGCGCCGCCGGCAGGGACGCGACGAGCCGCGCGACCTCCGGCCCGTGCACGTCGACGTTGGCCTCGAGCACCTCGACACCGGGCAGCCGCTCGGCCACCGCCGCCAGCACCGCCCGCACGGTCTCTCGACCGAGCGGGTCGCGGGTGCCGTGCGCGCACAGCACGAGGGCCGCGGTCACGAGGCCGGCGCCAGGGCGAGGGCGTAGCCACGCTTCACCACGGTGCGCACGAGGTCCTTCGAGCCGCACGTCTCGCGCAGTCGGGCGATCGCGGTCTCCACGGCGTGGCCGTCGCTCGAGCTACCCGGCAGCAACGACTGGATCCGTTCGCGCGGCACGACGGCCCCGCGCGCCGCGGCCAGCTCGCCGAGGATCACGGCCCCGGCCGGCGTCAGCGTCAGCGCCGTCCCGTCGAGCACGGCCCCGCGTGCCCGCACCGACAACGGGCCGGCCACGGTCTCGATCGGCGGCTTCTCGGCGTAGTGCGTCACGAGCTCGCGCACGACGGCGCCCAGCCGCCAGCGTGCGGGTACCAGCGTCACCAGCCCGGCATCCTCGAGCGGCGCCGCGGTCACCGGGCCGACGGTCGCCAGCACCAGCCGCCCGGCGAGGTTGAGCCGCCGGATCGCCACGAGGTCGTCGCCGGATGCCGCGTCGAGCCATGCGAGCACCCCTGGTGCCGACGTGAACACCACGGCATCGACCAGGCCGTCGGCGGTGCGTCGCACCGAGGCTCGGAGCACGTCCGGGTCGGAGGGCCCCCAGCTGTAGACGACGACGCTGGAGACGATGGCGCCCGCATCGGCGAACGCCTCGTCGAGCCCGTCGGCGCCACTGCCGTGGTGCTGCACCGCGATCCGTAGACCCGAGACCCCCTCGGCGAGCAGGAACTGCTGGATCTCGGCGGCGGTCTCGGAGGTCGCCACCCAGTCGGCGGTCAGCCCCGCTGCCTCGATGGCCCCCCGCGCCTTCGGCCCGCGAGCGATCAGGCGGGCCGCGCCCAGCACGTCGAGGAGGTCCTCGGCCAGGCCCACGGCATCCGCCGCCTCGATCCACCCGCGGAAGCCGATTCCGGTCGTGGCGACGACGACGTCCGGTGGGCTGGCGAGGATCTCGCGGGTGCGCTCGACCAGGCTCTCGTCGTCGAGGTGCGGCACGACCTCGAGCGCCGGGGCGTGCTCGACCGTCGCCCCACGACGCTCGAGCGCGCCGGCGAGCTCCTTGAACCGGCGGTCGGCGGTCACCGCGATGACGCACCCCGCCAGCACCGGTCCGCCCGGCTGCTCAGTCACCGGTGACCGCCTCCGACGTGGCACACACCGGGTCGTCGAGGAATCCCTCGGCAGCGACCCGGCCCATGACCACGATGGCCGGCGGCCGCACCCCCTCGGCGACGACGGCCTCCGCCGCGGTCGCCACGGTGGCGCGGGTGACCCGCTCGCGCGCGGTCGAGCCCTGCTCGATCATCGCGACCGGCAGGTCGGCCGGCACCCCGGCCGCGAGCGCCGCGGCGCAGATGCCCGGCAGTGCCGACACCGCCATCAGGTAGACGACCGTCGCCCCCGCGGCGAGCGCGGCGATCGACGCGGCATCCGCCCCGACGTGGCCGGACGAGACGTGCACCGACGTCGCGACCCCTCGCTGGGTGACCGGGATGCCGGCCAGTGCGGGCACGCTGAACGCGGAGGTGATGCCGGGCACGACGGTGACCTCGACCCCGGCAGCGCGGCAGGCGTGCACCTCTTCCCCGCCGCGGCCGAACACGTAGGGGTCCCCGCCCTTGAACCGCACCACGGTGAGCCCCTGCAGCGCCCGGTCGACGAGGATCCGGTTGATCTCGGCCTGCGGCACCGGGTGGTTGGTCGGGCTCTTGCCCACGTTGACGATCTCGACGTCGGCGGGCAGCCGGTCGAGCAGGCCGGTGGCGCCCAACCGGTCGGTGACGACCACGTCAGCGGTCGCGAGGGCCTCCAGCCCGGCGATGGGGACCAACCCGGCGTCGCCCGGGCCACTGCCGACGAGGACGACCCGGCCGCGGCGCTTGCGCCTCCGGCGCAGGTCGACCTCCCCGGACTCGACGTGCTGCGCCAGGGCGTCGCGCACCGAGGCGACGCGTCGGGGGTCGGGCTCCCCCGTGGACACCACCCCGAGGACGAGGTCGCCGTGCGTGCTCGCCGCCGCCACCCGCGCGGTGCCGTCACGGCCGTCGGACGCGTTCGCGCACCAGGTGCGGCGGTGCTCGCACCAGCCCGCGACCTGCGCGTTCAGTGCCGGGTCGGCGGTCGCGGCGACGACGAGCCAGGCGCCCTCGACATCGGCTTCGACGACCCCTCGGGCCACGACCTCGACGTCGCCGTGGCTGGCCATCCGGAGCGCGTCGTCGGAGGGGCTCGGGTCGACGAGCACCACCCGGGCGCCGTCCTCGACCAGCCGCCGGGCCCGGCGCGTGCCGACCACACCGGCGCCCACGACGAGCACGCGGCGGCCGACGAGGTCGAGGCCGACGAGGGTCGTCACGCAGCAGCCGGGAGGTCGATGGTCACCCGACCATCGTCGACGCTGACGGCGTACACCGCCAAGTCGGGTCCACGACCGGGGACCGGCACCTTGTCGACGGCATCCAGGCAGCGACCGTCCTCGAGCGAGAAGACCTGCTTGTAGACCGGCGAGGCGATGGTCGGCACGTCACCGCGCGAGCCGGTGATGCCGCGGGCGATGACGGCCGCGCCCGAGAACGGGCAGTGGTTGGACACCGCGAACACCCGGTCGTCGGCGAGCCGGAAGACGGCGACCTGCTCGCCCCCCACCAGCGCCGCCACCCCGAGCTCGGGGGTCAGCTGGTCGAGGGAGCAGATGTCGACGCGGGTGACGCGGTGGGCGACGGCGGTCATGAGCGAACCTCCAGGGTGGTCGGGGCGATGAGGACGGGTCCGGATGCCGTGGAGCCGGCGGCGCGCTCGGCCGGCGTCGCCGGGCGGCGTTGGCCGCGCTCGGTGACGTACGCCAGCGTGGGGTCGGGGACGTCGGGGGCGTTCACGAACGAGGAGAACTGGCGCAACCGCTCGGGGTCGCCCAGCACCGCGGCCCACTCGTCCTCGTAGTCGTCGACGTGCCGCGCCATGTACGCCTCCAGGTCGGCCGCGATGCCGAGCGCGTCGTCGACGACGATCTCGCGGATCCGGTCCAGCCCACCGTCGTGCTCCTGCTGCCAGGGCGCGGTGCGCTGCAGGCGGTCGGCGGTGCGCACGTAGTAGGCGAGGTACCGGTCGATGACGGCGATGGCGGTCTCGTCGTCGACCCCTTCCACGAGCAGCTCCGCGTGCCGCGGGGTGAAGCCGCCGTTGCCGCCCACGTAGATGTTCCACCCGCTGTCGGTGGCGATCAGGCCGACGTCCTTGCCGCGGGCCTCGGCGCACTCCCGGGCACACCCGGACACGCCGAGCTTGAGCTTGTGGGGGCTGCGCAGGCCGCGGTAGCGCAGCTCGAGGAGCACGGCCATGCCGGCCGAGTCCTGCACCCCGTAGCGGCACCACGAGGAGCCGACGCACGACTTCACGGTGCGCAGCGCCTTGCCGTAGGCGTGACCCGACTCCATGCCACCGGCCACGAGCCGCGCCCAGATCGCGGGCAGCTGCTCGAGCCTGGCCCCGAACAGGTCGATCCGCTGGCCACCCGTGATCTTGGTGTAGAGCCCGTAGTCCTGCGCCACCTGCCCGATGAGCACGAGCTGCTCGGGCAGGATCTCGCCGCCCGGCACCCGCGGCACGACCGAGTAGGTGCCGTCCTTCTGCAGGTTGGCCATCACCCGGTCGTTGGTGTCCTGCAGGGCCGCCCGGTCGGCGGCGAGCACGTGCTCGTCGTAGATCGACGCGAGGACCGAGGCGACCACCGGCTTGCAGATGTCGCAGCCGCGGCCGGTGCCGAAGCGGGTGATGATCTCGCTGAAGGTGCGCAGCTCGCTCACCTGCACGGCGGCGAACAGCTCGGCCCGGGACAGCGCGACGTGCTCGCACATCGCCGTCGACAGGCTCACCCCCACCCTGGCCAGCTCCGCGCCCAGCACCTTCTTGACGAGCGGGACGCAGGACCCGCACGAGGTGCCGGCCCGGGTGCAGGCCTTGACGGCCGCCACGTCGTGGCAGTCGTGCTCACCCACCGCGTCGCGGATGGCGCCGGCCGTGACGTTGTTGCACGAGCAGACGGTCGCCGGTGCCGGCAGGTCGGTCTGCGGTCGTTCACCCCCGGCGCCCTCGGGCACCAGCCACAGGGCCGGGTCGCCACCGAGCTCGGCCCCCACCATCGGGCGGAGCGAGGCATACGCCGAGGCGTCGCCGACGAGCACCCCGCCGAGCAGGGTGCGCGCGTCGTCGGTGACGACGAGCTTGGTGTAGAGCCCCGCGACCGGGTCCGAGTAGACGAGCTCGAGCGCGCCGGCAGTCGACGCGAAGGCGTCACCGAACGACGCCACGTCGACCCCGAGCAGCTTGAGCTTGGTCGACAGGTCGGCCCCGGGGAAGGTCGCCGAGCCCCCGAGCAGCCGGTCGGCGACCACCTCGGCCATCGCGTAGCCGGGCGCCACCAGGCCCAGGCAGCGACCCCCGATGCAGGCGACCTCGCCGACCGCCCAGACCCGCGGGTCCTCGGTGCGGCACGCCTCGTCGACGACGAAGCCCCCGCGCGGACCGGTCAGCAGGCCGGCCGGGCCGGCGAGCTCGTCACGCGGGCGCACCCCGGTGGCGAAGACCACGACGTCGACCGGCAGGGCGTCGTCCTGGTCCGCCAGCCGCAGACCCGCCACCCGTCCGTCGGCGTCGGCGTCGATCGACTCGGAGGCCGAGCGCAGCCGCACGTCCACGCCCATCCCCTCGATGATCCGGCGCAGGGCCTGGCCACCGCCGTCGTCGACCTGCAGCGCCATCAGCCGCGGCGCGAACTCGACGACCGTCGTGGCGGCACCGAGGCCGACGAGCGCACCGGCGGCCTCGAGCCCGAGCAACCCGCCGCCGACCACGGCGCCGCGCACCGGCCGCCCGAGCTCGACCTCACGCCTCCGCACCCAGTCGCGCAGTGCCACGACGTCGTCGACCGTGCGGTAGACGAACACCCCGGCGAGGTCCGCGCCCGGCACCGGCGGCATCCACGCATACGACCCGGTGGCGAGCACCAGGTGGTCGTAGCCGACCGACCCGCCGTCCGCGGTCGTGACCGACCGCGCGCCACGGTCGACGGCCACCGCCCGGGCTCCGGTGCGCAGGGTCACCCGGCGGTCGGCCCAGAGGTCGGGCGTGCCCAGGGCGAGCTGTTCGGGGGTCGTGCCCGAGAAGAAGGCGCTCAGGCCGACCCGGTCGTAGGGCGCCCGTGACTCCTCCGCGAGGACGGTGACGTGGAAGGCCGACCCGGTGTCCCGGGCGCGCAGGGCCTCCACGAAGCGGTGGGCGACCATGCCCCCACCGACGACGACGACGTGCTCACTCATGACGTGCTCCTCACCAGGGTTCTGTCCTGCGGTTCCGGGGTGGCCGCGGTGACGAGCGCGCCGACGACGCCGGCGCAGTCACCGCAGCCCGTGCTCGCGCGGGTCGCCGTCGCCACCTCGGCGACCGACCGGCACCCGCCGCGCACGGCATCGCGGATGCGGCCCGCCGACACCGAGTTGCAGGTGCAGACGCGGTCGTCGTCGGCGAGCTCCTCCGGCCGCTTCACGGCGGAGGCCGTGCCGCCCGCCAGGGCCCGGACCAGCAGCAGGGCGGGGTCGTCCGGCACCGGCAGCGAGCGGGTGTAGAGGGCCGAGAGCGTGGCGGCGACGTCGGCGTCACCGATGCACGTCGCCCCGACGAGGTGCCCGGACGCGACGACGACCTCGGCGTAGCGGCCGCTGACGGGGTCCTTGAGCGACAGCACGCGGTAGCGCGGGTCGTCGCGGTCGAAGTCGCCGCAGACGCCCATGCTGACCATCGACATCCCGCTCGCCTTGACCCGGACGACGTCGTGGGTGGCCTCGCCGGGCGCGGCCGGCGCCCGGTCGGTCAGCCGTGCCACGAGCCGGGTCGCCTGCTGCCAGCCCTGGGCGACCAGGCCGGTCGCACCGGCCGGTGGTTGCGCGCAGTCGCCGATCGCGTGCACGTGCGGGTCGTCGGGGCTGGCCAGGTCGTCGTCGACCAGGATCCCGCGGTCGCAGGTCAACCCGGCGTTGCGTGCCAGCACCGTCTCCGGCACGGTGCCGGTGCACATGACGAACAGGTCAGCGCCGGCCTCGAGCCCGTCGCCGAAGCGCACGCTCTCGAGCCGCCCACGGCGGGTCCGCACGCCGACGATGGAGGCTCCCACGTGGGTGGTGATGCCGAGCCGCTGAAGGCCGGCGACCGCCACCTGTGACGCCTCCCAGCCGAGCTGGCGCTCCATCAGCCGGTCGGCGAGGTGCACGACGCGCACCGCCAGGCCCCGGCGGGCCAGGCCGGTGGCCACCTCGACGCCGAGCACGCCGGCGCCCAGCACCACGGCCCGGCGACCGGGCTGCGCCGCCGCGACGATGCCGGTGGCGTCGGCCATGTCCTTGAGCACGAAGACCCCCTCGACGAGCCCCTCGTCGTAGGCGACCCCCTGGATCGGCGGGACCCGGGCGGCGGACCCCGTCGCCAGCACCAGCTCGTCGTAGGAGTGCTCGGTGCCCCGCTCGTCGAGCACCAGCCGGCGCGCGCGGTCGACCTCGACCGCCGCGACCCCGGTGAGCACCTCGACCCGCGGGTGCGGCGGGCCGGCGATGCCGAGCACCTCGGGTCGCTTCGACCCGGCCACCACGCTCGACAGCAGCACCCGGTTGTAGGCCGCCACCGGCTCCCGGCCGAGCACGGTGACGACGACCGACGGGTCGGCCGCCACCAGCTCCTCGACGAAGCGCGAGCCGACCATCCCGTGCCCGACCACCACGACCCGCTTCACGCGACGGCCTCCGCCACGCGCTGGACCCGCTCGAGCCGCACGGCGCAGACCTTGAACTCCGGCATCCCGGAGACCGGGTCGACCGCGTCGTTGGTCAGCAGGTTGGCGCTGAGCTCGCCGGCCCAGTGGAACGGCAGGAAGACGGTGTCCGGCCGGATGGCGCCGGTCACCGATGCGGTCGCGACCAGCTCGCCACGGGCGGAGGTGATGCGCACGGCATCCCCGTCGGCGACGCCGTGGGTGTCGGCGAGCACCGGGTGGATCTCGAGCAGGGGTACCGGTGCGGCCTCGACGAGCTGCGCGACCCGGCGGGTCTGGGCACCGGACTGGTAGTGCTGCAGCAGCCGCCCCGTGACGAGGTGAACGGGCATCGCGCCGCTGACGTCGTCGGCCGGGCCGTGGTGGTCGACCGCCACGAGGTGGGCGCGGCCGTCGTCGGTCGGGAAGCGGTCGAGGAAGAGGCGCGGCGTGCCGTTCGGCGCCTGCGGCGAGCACGGCCAGAACAGGGCCTCCCCCGCGTCGAGCCGCTGGTAGCTGATCGCGGAGTAGTCGGCGCGGCCGCCCGCGGACGCCCGGGCCAGCTCGTCGAAGACCTCACTGGCGTCGTCGTCGAGGTGGTGGCCGAAGCGTCGGGCCAGCTCGGCCCACAGCCACAGCTCCGAGCGCGCCCCGCCGGGCGGGTCGAGCGCCTTGCGGCGGCGTACCACGCGGCCCTCGAGCGTCGTCATGGTTCCCTCCTCCTCGGCCCACTGGGTCACCGGCACCACGACGTCGGCCATCCGCGCGGTCTCCGAGGGCACGAAGTCGCCGACGACGAGCAGGTCGAGCCGGCCGAGCGCCTCGCGCACCGCCGAGACGTTGGGCGCCGAGACGGCGGGGTTCGCCCCGTGCACCAGCAGGGCACGCGGCCCTCCCGGCGTGCCCAGGCGGGACAGCAGCTCCACGGCTGGGACCCCCGGGCCGGGCAGGTCGCCGGGGTCGACGCCCCAGACCGCCGCGACGTGGGCGCGGGCGGCGGGGTCGGTGATCATCCGGTAGCCGGGCAGCTGGTCGCTCTTGAGGCCGTGCTCACGGCCGCCCTGGCCGTTGCCCTGCCCGGTGAGGGGGCCGTACCCGGAGCCCACCCGGCCGGGCAGGCCGAGCGCGATCGCCAGGTTGATGGCCGCCGAGACGCCGTCGGTGCCCTGGGTCGACTGCTCGAGGCCGCGGCCGGTGAGCACGTACGCGCCCCGGCCGCCGTGCACCGGGGCCGCGGACGCGAGCCGTCGTGCGGTCGCCCGCAGGAGGTCGGCGGGGATGCCGCACACCGCCTCGGCGCGCTCGGGCCACCACCGGCTCACCGACGCGCACACGGCGTCCCAGCCCGTGGTGCGCTCGGCGACGTACTCGTCGTCGACGAGCCCCTCGTCGACGAGCACGTGGGTGAGGGCGAGCAGGACGACCAGGTCGGTGCCCGGCACCGGTGCGAGGTGGATGCCGGCGCCGTCGTCGGTGAGCCGGGCCGTCGCCGACGCCCGCGGGTCGACGACGACCAGACCTCCCCGCGACCGAGCCCCGGCGAGGTGCTGGACGAGTGGCGGCATCGTCGCGGCGGGGTTCGACCCGACGACGAGGACGGCGTCCGCGCCTCCGAGGTCGGCCAGGGGGAAGGTGAGGCCGCGGTCGACCCCGAGGGTGCGGTTGGCACCGGCGGCGGCCGACGACATGCAGAACCGCCCGTTGTAGTCGATGTACGGCGTGCGCAGCACGACCCGCGCGAACTTGCCGAGGGTGTAGGCCTTCTCGTTGGTCAGGCCACCCCCGCCGAACACCGCCACCGCGTCGTGGCCGTGCTCCGCCTGGATGGCGGCCAGGCGCGAGTGCACGAGGTCGAGGGCCTCGCCCCACGTCGCCGGCTCGAGCGGGCCACGGCGGCCGTCGGCACCGACCCGTCTCACCAGCGGCGTGGTCAGCCGGTCGGTCGCGGTGAGCACCTCCGCCGAGCTCCAGCCCTTCTGGCACATGCCGCCACGGTTGGTCGGGAAGTCGCGCCCCGCGACCTCGACTGCAGGCACGGCATCCGCGACGACCCGCAGCGACTGCGCGCACTGGAGTGCGCAGTAGGGGCAGTGGGTCGGGACCGGGGTCATCGCAGCGGTCACACCCTCGACATCGTGGCGCCGCGGCGCACGTAGACGGCCCAGGTGAGCACCGACAGGGCCAGGAAGACCAGCACGTAGGCCTGCAGCGCCGGCACGATCGAGCCGTACTCCTCCTTGGCGAACTTGTAGACGAAGGGGATGACGAACCCCCCGAGCGCCCCGACGGCGGAGATGATGCCGACGGCGCCGGCCGCCCGGCGGCGGAACTCGAGGGTGTTGCCCTCGTCGCCGTCGCGTACGGCGAGCCGGGTGAAGATCGCGGGGATCATCCGGTAGGTCGACCCGTTGCCGACGCCGGTCGCGACGAACAGCACCATGAAGCTCGCGAAGAAGACCGGCAGGCTCCTGGCCTGCACCCCGACGACGGCCACGACCCCGGCAGCGGCCATGACGACGAAGCTGGCGATGGTGACGACCGCCCCGCCGAGTCGGTCGGACAGCCGGCCACCGACCGGCCGGGACAGCGAGCCGACGAGCGCGCCGAGGAAGCCCCAGGTCAACGCGATGTCCGGGCGCTCGAAGACCACCTTGAGCAGGGTCGGGAACGCCGCGGAGTAGCCGATGAAGGAACCGAAGGTGCCGATGTAGAGCAGCGCCATCAGCCAGGTGTGCAGGTGGCCGGTCGCCCGGGCGGTGGGGCCCGGGTCGGCCTTGGCCTCGCGCAGGTTGTCCATGTAGCGGTAGGCCAGCACGGCCGAGATGATCGCGAGGGGCACGTAGAGCAGGCCCGCGTTCGACAGGCCGGCGGCGAGGCCACCCAGGCCGATCGCGAGCGGCACGAGCTTCTGGGCGATGGCGACGCCGATGTTGCCACCGGCGGCGTTGAGCCCGAGGGCCCACCCCTTCTCGCGGTCGGGGAAGAAGAAGGTGATGTTCGACATCGACGACGCGAAGTTGCCCCCACCGAAGCCGGCCGTGCCCGCGACGAGCAGGAGCACCCAGAACGGCACCTCGGGGTGCTGCACCACCCAGGCCAACCCGAGGGTCGGCACGAGCAGGAGCAGCGCCGACACGACGGTCCAGTTGCGGCCGCCGAAGACCGGCACGGCGAACGTGTACGGGATGCGCAGCACCGCGCCGACGCCGGACGCGACGGCGATGACGGTGAGCGCCTGGCCCGGGGTCAGCGCCCAGCCGTTGGCGCCGGCGGCGATCAGGGTGCCGTCGGCCGCGAAGGTGCCGGACATGGAGACGACGACGATCGACCAGAGCAGCCAGACCGAGAAGCCGATGTGCTCGGCGAACACCGAGAAGCCGAGGTTGCGCCGGGCGATGGCCCGGCCGCGCGAGCTCCAGAACGGCTCGTCGTCGACGCTCCACCGCTCGATCCAGCGGCCGGGGCCGACCAGGCCGAGCTCGGGGTCCGGGCGCGGGCCGGGGGGTGCGGTGGGGGCCGTGGTCGGCGCGGCCGGGGTGCTGGTGGTGGTCATTGGTGCCCTTCCCGAAGACAGCTCCGGGTGGACGACGACGAGGCCGCCCACCTCGTTGTCGGACAGCAAGGACGCTATGGACGGGGTGTTTCGGGTCGCTGCGGCGCGTGTGAATGGTCCGCAACGTTGTCCGCACCCGACGGGGGTGGGCGGGCGTGAGGGTTCGGAAACACCGGCGTTACACGGGTCCCTGACCTGCGGGGACGCACTCCGTCAGCCGGGCCGGCCGGGTCAGCCGGTTCAGTCGGTCAGTCGGCGAGGCCGAGGTAGTGCTCGAGCCCCACCGTGACGCCGGGGTGGTCGCCCACCGCGCGCACCGCCGCGAGCACCCCGGGCATGAACGACACCCGGTCGAAGCTGTCGTGCCGGATCGTGAGCATCTCGCCGGCGTTGCCCAGCAGCACCTCCTGGTGGGCCACGAGGCCGCGCAGCCGCACCGAGTGCACCGGGATGCCGTGCACGCGCGCCCCCCGGGCGCCGTCGGGGTCTTTCGTGGTCGCGTCCGGGACGGGACCCAGGCCGGCGTCGTCGCGGGCGGCGCCGATCAGGTCGGCCGTGCGGGCAGCGGTGCCCGACGGCGCGTCGACCTTGTCGGGGTGGTGCAGCTCGACGACCTCGACGGACTCGTAGAACCGGGCGGCCCTGGCGGCGAACGCCATCATCAGCACCGCACCGAGGGCGAAGTTCGGCGCGATGAGCACCCCGACGCCCGGGTGCTCGGCAGCCCGGTCGCGCAGCGCCGCCACCCGGTCCTCGGACCAGCCGGTGGTGCCGACGACGACGTGCACGCCCTGCTGCACGCAGTGGGCGACGTTGGCCGGCGACGCGTCCGGCACCGAGAACTCGACGACGACGTCGGCGCCACCGAGGTCGCCCAGCTCGTCACCGACGTCGAACCGGCCGACCAGCTCGAGGTCGTCCGCGCCGTCGACGGCAGCGCACACGGTCGCGCCCATCCGGCCACCGGCGCCGATCACGGCCACCTTCGTCGCACTCATGCAGGCACTGTAGCCATGGCGGCTGGTCAGGCCGGGTGCGGCCCACGCACGGTCAGGGCGGCCACCACGACCGCGGGGAGCACGAGCACCACGAGCCCGAGCCCGCCGACCAGCCACGCGAGCGACTGCAGGGCGACGGCGACCAGGACGACGGTCACGAGCCACGAGAACAGCACGCCGGCCAGCACGGTTCCGGCGATCACCCGCGGGCCGGGCTCGGCCGGAGCCGACACCAGGGCCCGGTTGGCGATGCCCACGACCACGCAGCCCAGGGCCCCGACCAGCGCCAGCACGCAGCCGGCGACCAGGAGGGTGCGCGCGTCGTCGGGTGCGGTCGCCGCGAAGACCCCCGCGAGCAGCCCCAGCACGACGCTGAGCACCGCCGCCCCCACGCTCGCGCGCCCTCGCACGCGCGCGGCATCCCGGGCCGTGCGCTCGTCCATCGTCGCTGAGGTCGCCATGTCAGCAGGCTCTCACCCGAACGTCGGCCACGCCCCCTCGGGGTACCCGGAGAGCTTCGACCGCACCCCCTCGAGGTCACCCTTGGAGTTCAGGCAGAGCGCCGTGAGGGTGCCGGTGCCGATGAGCACGCCGGAGATGAACGTCGCCCAGCCCGCGAGAACGGTCGGCGGCACCGCGGGCAGGCCCAGGATCGACACGGCCTCGCCGGTGGCGACGGCCAGGCAGATGAGCAGCACCCCGACGCCGGCGATGATGCCCAGCCACCACACGATGATGCCCGCGCCCACCTTGGTCAGGGCGGAGGCGATGGTCTCGGCGAACTGCTCCGAGACCCCCTTGATGGCGCCCTCCTGCTGGCTGAGCCGGTCGTTGTAGCGTTGCGCCGCGGACCCCTTCCACGTGGTGTCGACCTCGAGCTGGCCCTTGGTCGCCAGCCCGGCCCGCTCGGAGACCGGCTGGCCGACCAGGGTGCGCCAGTCGCCGGCGGCCCCGAAGCACAACCACGGTGCGCCGGCGGCGTTGAGGTGCAGGCTCATCCAGTCGACGGCCTCCTGCCACTTCGGCACGACGTGGTTGTTCCAGAAGTCGACCGCCTTGTCGGCGATCCAGCCGGCGAACATGCCGATCTTGTCGAGGGTGTTGTTGAAGGCCTCGAGCAGGGCCTGGGCCTTGGCCATCAGCTCGTCCCACTTCTCGCGCAGCTTCTCGAGGATCTCCTCGGGTGTCATGGCGCTCCCCTCACTCGACCGGCGCCCACTCGGCGCCGATCCTGGTCATGGCGGCCGCGTCGTCGGCCTCGTACTGCTTGCGCACGTCGCGCAGGGTCGTGGCCATCGCCCCGGTGGTCGTGGAGCCCTCGGCCAGCAGGCCCGCCACGAAGGTCTGCAGCTCGGCGTAGGCACCGTTGAAGCCGGTGGCGTCGGCGATCATCGAGCTGGTGTTCGTGGTGACGGTGATGCCGGTGGCCGACGTGCTCGCCGTGCTGAGCGCGTCGCTGGTGGTGTCCCAGATCTTGGCGTCGTGGCCCAGGGCCTCGAGCTGCACCTCGTAGCTCATCGTGGTCTCCTTCAGACGTCCAGGCCGAGGCGACGGCCGAGCCGGGTGGGGTCGCCGAGGCGGGTCAGCGCCTCGGTGCTGCGGGCGGCATCCGCCTTGACGGTGGCGAACCCGCCCAGCGCCGTGCGCTGCGCCTGCTCGATGGTGGCGAGCACGGTGCGGCCGATGTTCGCGGCGTGGGTGCGGGCCAGCCACGCGGGGCGCAGGTCGAGCGCGAGCAGGCCGCCCCCGCTCGACACCTGGACGCTCACCTCTCCCCCCGGACTCGTGGCGCGGTGGACGCGCTCGACCTTCGCGGTGAGCCCGTCGATGGCGCCGTCCAGCTCGGCCTCGAGCTCGGCCCACACGTCGGCGAGCTCGCGCAGCACCGAGTCCTCGGTGACGGGCTGGTTGCTCGGCAGCGACGCCAGGTGGTCGACGATCGCGGCGGGGAACGGGCGGTTGGCCGGCTCGGGCAGCGCCATCGCGGCGTCGACGTCGGTGGTCCACTGCTCCAGGCGCTCGGCGCCGGCGGAGACGTAGGCCTGCGAGATGGCGGCCGACAACGCCTCGGGGGCGAGGAGGTCCTGCCAGCGGTGGTCGACCACGATCGAGCGCACCCGCCCGTCGGGGGTGACCTTGACGGTCACCACCCGCTGCTCGTCGCCGCCCTGCACCTCCTCGGTGCGCGGCTCGATGGTCTCGAGCCGCTGCACCGTGCGGTCGATGCCCTCACGTGCCTCGTAGAGCCGCTCCTGCTGTGCGTCCACCTCGTGCTCCTCCCCGTCCCGGATGTCTCCGAGTCTGCGGGCGGTGGCCCGCTCGCGCCATGGGGAGCACTCCCCGCCGACCCGGGTCACGGCATCCGGATGCCGTGTCGTTCACCTTCTGTTCATCTTGCGTCCACCTGTCGGTTACCCTTGTATCCGGAACAAAACACACCGAGAGGAGGGGTCGCTGTGAAGAGACAGCCCCCCGCGACAACGCCCACGGGGCTGGCCCTGCGCTGGGTGCCCGTCACCGGTGCCGACGGCCGCGTGCGCATGGAGATGCGCTGGACGGCGCCGCAGGTCGTCACTCGCCGTATCGCCTGAGGCCGGCCCGGCGCCCGCGAGGAGAGCCACTCGTCGTCAACCGATGGGCAGCATCCGCATCACCGATGCACCGAACGGCCCGAGCCACCCGGCCAGGGCCCCGATCGGACCGAGCATCGCGGCGCCCGCGCCAGCCAACGCACCCGCTGCTCCGAGCACCTTGGTCAACCTCTCGAGTCGGGTCAGCACCGTCTCCGGTGACGGCTGCGCTGCCGTCATCTCCTCGTCGATGGCGGCAGCGTCCTCCACGACCGTGGCTCGGTCGGAGTCGCTCAAGGAGCTGAGGTCGGCTTCGGCCAGGAGCTCGCGCAGGGTCGCGGCCGCGGTCATCGCATCGTGCGTCGACACCTGGACCCCGTGCTGACCACCCTCGACGTGCTGGTCCCCCGCGACGTTGTTCACCACCCCGCCGGTCTGCCTGCCGATGTTGAACGTCATGTCTCCTCCTCGAGTCAGCCGTCATCCCCAGCCGGGGGGCAACGGGTATCGACGGTCCACGTCCCGCTTCCTGGTTGACGCGGCGAACTGGATGATCACCCCGATGAAGGTGAGCCCCATCCCCACGAGCGCGACTCCCATGGCGATGGCGAACAGGGGGATTCCTGCGAGCTGGGCCGGCTGGGTCGATGCCTCGAAGGCCTCGGGGCTGCTGAGGTCGGGGGACGAGGTGGCGCCCTCGACCACGATCGAGCCGATGAAGCCGAGAACGCCACACACGGCGAGCGGGAACCCGGTGAGGATGAACGCCCGCGCGACCCGGCTCATGGACGCGATCTGCCGGAAGGCGTCCTCCCGCTGCACGATCACCTGCTGGACGTACTGGTTGTACTGGTTGTGCTGGTCCCGGCCCACGTTGCTGATCACACCGGCACGCTGTTCATCGACCTCGAAGGTTGCGCCCGCGGCCCCGCCCACGGCGTGGGTCGGCGGGCCGCTCGACAGGTCGTCCTCGACATAGCGCAAGCGCACGGAGGCCAGCTGCACCACGTCTCCCCCATGCAACATGTACCGACCAAGCACCGGGCTGCCGTTCACGAACGTGCCCGCCGTCGACCCGAGGTCCTCGATCTCGTCACGGTCCGACAGGTGGTAGACGGCGGCGTGACGACGACTCACGGCCGGGTCGACGAAGGACCAGTCAGCGTCCGCACCTCGCCCGAGCACGGTGCGACCGTGGCTCAGGCGCCTTTCGCGCGGGCCGCCGGCCGGACCTTCGAGCAGCTCCAGACGAGTCACCACTCCCCATTCCCCCGAGCGA
>DASSQL010000080.1:0-7074 GCA_035702525.1 Ornithinibacter sp.
CTCCGACGAGGTGCTGCACGTCGCCAAGCTGTCGCCGTTCGCCATCGCCGCGAAGCTCGGTGACGCCGAGGTCGAGCGCCTGTACACCGCGCTGCGGGGGACGCTGGCCGCCGCGGTGGCCGCGGCCTCCGGCAAGCCCGCCAAGGAGCTCAAGGACGCCAAGCGGGCCGGCATGCGGGTGCACGGGCGCACCGGCCAGACCTGCCCGGAGTGCGGCGACGTGGTGCGCGAGGTGTCGTTCGCCGACTCCTCGCTGCAGTACTGCGCGACCTGCCAGACCGGCGGCAAGCCGCTCGCCGACCGGCGCACGAGCAAGTTCCTCAAGTAGCCGCCCGTCCCGACCTTCCCGCCCGGTGCCGGAACCTTCACCTCGGCACCCCAACGGTTCCGGTGCCGAGGTGAAGGTTCCGGGGCGAAGGTCGTTTGGCATGCTGGGGCGATGAGTCAGTTCCCCGACGTGCCCGTGACCGCCCTGCCCGACGACGCCGTCGTGCTCGACATCCGCGAGCAGGACGAGTGGGACCGGGGGCACGCCCCGACCGCGGTGCACATCCCGATGTCCGAGCTGCCCGGCCGGGTCGACGAGCTCGCGCCGTTCCTCGACGCCGACGAGCCGCTGGTCATCACGTGTCGCTCCGGCGGGCGGGTGCAGCGGGTGATGCCGTGGCTGGCCCAGCAAGGCTACGAGGTGGCGAACATGACCGGGGGGATGCGCGCGTGGCACGCGGCCGGCAAGCCGATGGAGGCCGCGGGCGGCGACGCCCCACAGGTGCCCTGAGGCACCGCGTGCCGCCGGTCAGGCGGCGCTGATGAAGAAGGCCACCGCGAAGCCGAGCACGGTGAGCAGCCCGACGAGCCGGCCGGCGTGCTCGACGGCCTCCGGCATCATCGTGTCGGCGAGCATGGTGAGGATGGCGCCGGCCGCGAAGGTCTGGATGAAGGCGACGGTCTCCTCCGAGGCCCCGCCCAGGAGCGAGTAGCCGGCCACCGACGCCAGGGTCGAGGCAGCGACGACGAGTGCCCACAGGCCGAGGATCCAGCCGGTCGAGCGCCCGGACGCCTTGAGCCCGGTGGTCGCCGACATCGACTCGGGGATGTTCGACAGGAACACGGCCGCGACCATGGCGACGCCCACCCCACCACCGCCGAGCAGGCTGATGCCGATCGCGGCCGACTCGGGGATGCCGTCGAGCAGGGCCCCGAGCACCAGGGCCATCCCGCTCGCCGCGGCGCCGCCGCTCGCCGCCGTCCCGCCCCCGGAGCCACCGGATGCCGTGTCGGCCGCCGGTTCCGGCAGGCGGACGCCGCCGTGCACCGGGCTCTTGCGGCGGTGGCCGCCCTGGCGGTCGATCAACCAGTCGCCGGTGAAGAAGGTGACCGAGCCGGCGGCCAGGCCGAGCGCCGCCGCACTGCTGCCGGCCGAGCGGTAGGCCTCCTCGGTGAGCTCGAAGGCGACCGCGCTGATCAGCACCCCGGCCCCGAACGCCATGACCAGGCCGATGGCCCGCAGTCCCACCTTGAGGTAGAGCCCCATCAGGGCTCCGACCAGCAGCGCGGCACCACCGACGAACCCCCACCACGCAGCCTCGAGCACGCGCCCAACCTAGTGTGGCGACACGGCCTAGTGCTGTATGCGGATGTATGCCGTCAGCGCTAGAGAGACGTATAGCCTCCGATCGTGGACCCGATCCGGAACCCCTACGCCCCCGGCGCAGGCCAACGCCCGCCCGAGCTCGCCGGCCGCGACGAGCAGCTCGACGCGTTCGACGTCGTGCTCGAGCGTGTGGCCCGCGGGCGACCAGAGCGCTCGGTGGTGCTCACCGGCCTGCGCGGCGTCGGCAAGACCGTGCTGCTCAACGCGTTGCGCTCGGCGGCGGTGCGCGCCGGCTGGGGTACCGGCAAGCTCGAGGCCCGGCCCGACCAGTCGCTGCGCCGCCCGCTCGCGTCCGCGGTGCACCAGGCGGTGCGTGAGCTCGGCCCGGCCGGTGGTGCCGGCGACCACGCCCTCGGGGTGGTCAAGGCGTTCGCCCAGCGCGAGCCGGCCGGCGGGTCCGGGCGCGGGGCCGCGAAGCTGCGCGACCGGTGGAACCCCGGCATCGCGGTGCCGGCGGTCACCGGGCGGGCCGACTCGGGCGACATCGAGATCGACCTGGTCGAGCTGCTCTCCGACCTCGGCGGCACGGCATCCGACACCGGTCGAGGCATCGCCGTGTTCATCGACGAGATGCAGGACCTCGGGCCCGACGACGTCTCGGCCCTGTGCGCCGCCTGTCACGAGATATCCCAGTCGCGGCTGCCGATCATCGTCGTCGGTGCAGGGCTGCCGCACCTGCCGGCGGTGCTGTCGGCGTCGAAGTCGTACTCCGAGAGGCTGTTCCGCTACTCCCGCATCGACCGGCTCGACCGGGCCGCCGCCGACGTCGCCCTGGCCCTGCCGGCCGAGGAGGAGGGGGCGGGGTTCACCCCCGAGGCGCTCGCGGCGATGTACGCCGCCACCGGCGGCTACCCCTACTTCATCCAGGCCTACGGCAAGGCGGTCTGGGACCTCGCCCCGGCATCCCCGATGACAGCCGACGACGTCGCGGTCGCCGCCCCGGAGGCCGAGTCCGAGCTGGCCGTGGGGTTCTTCGGGTCCCGCTTCGAGCGGGCCACGCCGGGCGAGCGCGAGTACCTGCGCGCGATGGCCGACGTCGCCGTCGAGCTGGGCGACGAGACGGATGCCGTGCCCACCTCGGACGTCGCGGCCCACCTCGGGCGCAAGCCGCAGTCGCTGTCCCCGGCCCGCGACGCCCTGCTCAAGAAGGGGCTGATCTACTCCGGCGAGCGTGGCCGGATCGCGTTCACCGTGCCCCACTTCGGCCGCTACCTGCGCGAGCACGCCTGACGTCGACCTCGGACGTTGGCACACTGGGCGCATGGTGGGGGCAACCGACGAGGGCCGCGGGGCCGAGGTGCGCCGGTACTACGACCTGAACACCTGGAAGTTCCTGCTCACCGGCAGCCAGCGCGCCATCCACCGCGAGCTGTGGGGGCCGGGCGTCACCACCCGCAGCGAGGCCGTGCACCACGCCCACGCGCTGGTGCTCGACGAGCTCGGCCCGGGCGACCGACGGGTGCTCGACCTCGGCTGCGGGGTCGGCACGGCCGCGCTGTACCTCGCCGAACGGCTTCCCGTCGAGGTGGTCGGCGTCTCGATCAGCCCGGCCCAGGTGCGGCTCGCGGAGCGCTACGCCGGTCAGGGCGGACCACGGCCCGGGACGGTGCGGTTCCGGACGGCCGACTTCACCGCGCTCCCGGATGACCTCGCGGGGTTCGACCTGGCCTTCGCGATCGAGGCGTTCGTGCACGCCGACCCGGCCGCCGCGTTCTTCCGCGAGGCCGCCCGCGCCCTGCGCCCGGGCGGCGCGCTGGTCGTCATCGACGACGTGCGCACCGGCGACCCGGCCGACCACCGGCTCGCCGACTTCCGGGCCGGGTGGCACGCCCCGAGCGTCCTCTCCGTCGACGAGGCCGCGGCGCTCGCGGCCGAGGCCGGTCTCGCGCTGGTCGGCTCGCGCGACCTGTCGCCGATGCAGCGACTCCGGCGCCCTCGCGACCGGGCCGTCCACGCCGCCCAGCCCCTGCTCCGCCTCGGCCGCGGCCGCTCGATGTGGGCCGACTCGATGGTCGGCGGCGACGCCCTGCAGCAGTGCCACCTCGCCGGCCTGCTGCAGTACCGCCTGCTGCGTTTCGTCCGCGGGCCGGCTAGCTCGTGAGGATCACGAGCTGCTGCGTCGCGCGGGTCATCGCCACGTAGCGGTCGACGGCCCCCTCGATCCCGTCGCCGAAGCGCTGCGGGTCGACGAGCACGACCAGGTCGAACTCGAGGCCCTTGGCGAGCTGCGGGGTCAGTGAGCTGACCCGGTCGGTCGCGGCGAAGGCCGGGTCCCCGATGACGCACGCGACCCCCTCGTGGTTCGCGGCCAGCCACTCGTCGAGAACGGTGGTGAGCTCGGTGGAGGCGGCATGCACGACCGGCACGTCGGTGTGGCGGATGGAGGTCGGCACGTTCGCGTCGGGGATCGCCGCTCGAATGACCGGCTCGGCCTGCGCCATGACCGCCTGCGGGGTGCGGTAGTTGATGTTCAGCGACGCCACCTCGACCCGGTGCAGGCCGGCCCGTTCCAGCCGCTCCTGCCACGACTCGGTGAACCCGTGCCTGGCCTGGGCCCGGTCACCGACGATGGTGAGGCTGCGCGACGGGCAGCGGCCGAGCACCATCTGCCACTCCGCGTCGGTCAGCTCCTGGGCCTCGTCGACGACCACGTGCGCGAACGGGCCGCCGAGCAGGTCCGCGTCGGCGCCCGGCACGGCATCCTCGTCGACCAGCGCCGTGCGCAGGTCCTGGCCGCGCAGCATCGACATCACGTGCATCTCGGAGTCGTCGCTCGCGATCAGGTCGGCGACGACGTCGGCCATCCGCTCCCGCTCGGCCGCGTCGGCCGCTGCCCGCCGGGCGCGGCGCCGGGGCGCCTCGGGGTCACCGAGCCGCCGCCGCGCGGCATCGAGCAGGGGCAGGTCGGCTACCGTCCACGCGGCCGGGTCGTCGCGCTGCAGCGCGAACAGCTCGTCGCGCTCGAGCCACGGCGCGCACCGGCGCAGGTAGGCGGGCACCGACCACAGGTCACCGACCAGGTCGGTCGGCTCGATCAGCGGCCAGGCCCGACCGAAGGCCTCCACCAGCTCCCGGTTGGCCACCAGGGCTCGGCGGAACCGCTCCGACGGGTCCTCGGGCGTGCTGCCGTAGGCGTCGAAGTCGTCTGCCGGCATGACGTCGTCATCGCGCCACGCGGCATCCGCGTCGCCCCCGTCCTCGTCGGCCTCGTCGCGCACCTTGTCGACGAGGATGCCGAGCAGCGCCTCCCAGACCACGTCGCGGCTCTCGTTGTGCGCGGCCCCGGGCGGCGGGGCGTCGAAGGCGTCGGCCCAGTCGGCGGTGCCGACCCAGATGTCGCCCCAGGGCGTGGTCACCTCCATCCCCTCGGTCGGCGGCTCCTCGTAGAGCCGCACGGCCGGCTCGATGGCGGCCACCAACCGCGCGTCGGACTTGAGCCGGGCCACCTGCGGGTCCGGCTCCTCGACGGCCGCGGCGCCCTCCGGCACCAGGTCGCGCAACGTGCAGGTCTGCACGCCCTCCTCGCCGAGGCTGGGCAGCACGTCGGCGACGTAGGCGAGGTAGGGCTGGTGCGGGCCGACGAACAGCACCCCACCCCTCCGGTGGCCCAGGCGCGGGTCGGAGTAGAGCAGGTAGGCGGTGCGGTGCAGGGCGACGACCGTCTTGCCGGTGCCCGGGCCGCCGTCGACGACCAGGGCTCCCTTCGACCCCGCACGGACGATGGCGTCCTGGTCGGCGGCGATGGTGCCGAGCACGTCGCGCATCCGGGGTGAGCGGGTCGCGCCGAGGCTGGCGATGAACGCGGACTGGTCGTCGAGCGCGGCGGCGTGCTCGACGAGCCCGTCGGTGGTGAACACCTCGTCCCAGTAGTCGCTGACCCGGCCGCGGGCCCAGCGGTAGCGCCGTCGGCTGGCCAGCCCCATCGGGTCGGCGTGGGTCGCCCCGAAGAACGGCTCGGCCACCGGGGAGCGCCAGTCGACGAGGAGCCGGGTGCCGTCGGTGTCGGTGAGGCCGAGTCGGCCGACGTAGACCGGCTCGGAGCCGTCGGCCGGCACGACGTGGCCCAGGCAGAGGTCGAGCCCGTAGCGCTGCAGGGCGCGCAGCCGGGCGGTCAGCCGGTGCACCTCGAGGTCGCGGTCGAGGGCGGCCTGGCCGGTGCCGGCCGGGGCCCGCCGGGCGGCGTCGAGCCGGCCGGTGAGGTCGCCGATGGTGTGCTCGAGGCTGCCGGCGATGGCCGCGAAGTGGCGCTCGTCGTCGGCGATGAGCGCCGGGTCGGCCTTGGCGGCGAGGTGGGCGGGAAGGTCGAAGGCGGTGGTGGACGTCATCTGGTGGTCGGCTCCGATCGTGGTGCTGCGGGCCGGACCCCCCGTTCGGTCCCGGCCTCGGCCGGCGATTCTGCGCCACGAGGGGGGCCTTGCCGCAAGCCCCCCGGTCGGCTGTACCTTGGTAGTGGAGGAGGAGAGCAGAGGCTCTCCTCCTTTCGTCTTTGCCCCGCTCAGGCGCCGACGTAGGCCGCGAGGTGCTCGCCGGTGAGGGTGGAGCGGTCGGCGACCAGTGCGGCGGGGGTGCCCTCGAAGACGACCCGGCCACCGTCGTGGCCCGCCCCGGGGCCGAGGTCGATGATCCAGTCGGCGTGCGCCATCACGGCCTGGTGGTGCTCGATGACGATCACCGACTTGCCCGACTCGACCAGCCGGTCGAGCAGCCCGAGCAGGTTCTCGACGTCGGCGAGGTGCAGCCCGGTCGTCGGCTCGTCGAGCACGTAGACGTCGCCCTTCTCGGCCATCTGGGTGGCCAGCTTCAGCCGCTGGCGCTCGCCGCCGGAGAGCGTGGTCAGCGGTTGGCCGAGGCTCAGGTACCCGAGACCGACGTCGGCGAGCCGGTCGAGCACCGCGTGGGCCGCGGGTGTGCGCGCCTCGCCCTCGCCGAAGAACGCCTCCGCCTCGACCACCGACATCGCGAGCACCTCGGCGATGTTCCTGCCGCCCAGGGTGTACTCGAGCACGGCGGCCTGGAAGCGCCTGCCCTCGCACTCCTCGCAGGTCGACTCGACGGTGGCCATGATGCCGAGGTCGGTGAAGATGACCCCGGCCCCGTTGCAGGTGGGGCAGGCGCCCTCGGAGTTCGAGCTGAACAGCGCCGGCTTGACCCCGTTGGCCTTGGCGAAGGCCTTGCGGATCGGTTCCAGCAGACCGGTGTACGTGGCAGGGTTGCTGCGCCGCGAGCCCTTGATGGCGCCCTGGTCGATGACGACCACGCCCTCGCGCTTGGCCACCGAGCCGTGGATGAGCGAGGACTTGCCCGACCCGGCGACGCCGGTGACCACGCACAGCATCCCCAGCGGGATGTCGACGTCGACCTGCTTCAGGTTGTGCGTCGACGCCTTGCGCACCTCCATGACGCCGGAGGCGGATCGCACG
>DASSQL010000081.1:0-2596 GCA_035702525.1 Ornithinibacter sp.
CTACGCCGACCTGCCCGTCGTCGACATGGGCCAGTCGCTGACCAGGTACCACATCAGCCTCGACGTGGCCGACCGGCCGGGCGTGCTCGCCCAGGTCGCGGCGGCGTTCGCGACCCACGACGTGTCGATCGAGACGGTGCGGCAGCAGGCCGCCCCGGGTGGGGGCGAGCGCGCCAAGCTGATCGTCGTCACCCACCGGGCCACGGATGCCGCGTTGTCGGCCACCGTCGACGCCCTGGGCGAGCTCGAGGCCGTCGAGGACGTCGCCTCCGTCATGCGCGTGGAAGGAGCCTGAGCCGTGGCGCACCTGTGGCGCGGAGTCATCCGCGAGTACGCCGCCCGCCTGCCGATGCTGGAGGGCGCTCCTGTCGTGACCCTCCAGGAGGGCGGCACCCCGCTCATCCCGTGCGAGAACCTCTCCGAGCTCACCGGCGCCAACGTGCTGGTCAAGTTCGAGGGGCTGAACCCGACCGCGTCGTTCAAGGACCGCGGGATGACGACCGCGATCTCGGTCGCGAAGCGCAACGGGGCCAAGGCGGTCATCTGCGCGAGCACCGGCAACACCAGCGCCAGTGCCGCCGCGTACGCGACGAAGGCCGGGATGACGTGTGCCGTGCTCGTGCCCGACGGCAAGATCGCGATGGGCAAGCTGAGCCAGGCCGTCGCGCACGGTGCGACGCTGATCCAGGTCGAGGGCAACTTCGACGACTGCCTCACGGTGGCGCGCAAGCTCGCCGAGGCCTACCCGGTCGAGCTGGTCAACTCGGTCAACCCGGCCCGGATCGAGGGCCAGAAGACGGCGGCCTTCGAGGTCGTCGACGCGCTCGGTGACGCGCCCGACATCCATGTGCTCCCCGTCGGCAACGCCGGCAACATCACCGCCTACTGGCAGGGTTACACCGAGTACGCAACTGCGACACCGGGGCTCGGTGGCGAGCTGCTCGCGCCGGTGGCCACCCGCACCCCGCAGATGTGGGGCTTCCAGGCGGCCGGGGCGGCACCGATCGTGCTCGGCCACCCCGTCGACGACCCCGAGACCATCGCCACCGCCATCCGGATCGGCAACCCCGCCTCGTGGCGTCAGGCCGAGGCCGCGCGCGACGAGTCCGGCGGGCGGATCGAGGCGGTCACCGACGACGAGATCCTCGCCGCGCACCGCGTGCTGTCGTCGACCGAGGGCATCTTCGTCGAGCCCGGCTCCGCCGCGAGCATCGCCGGCCTGCTCAAGGCGCACCGCGAGGGGGCGATCCCGCGCGACGCCACCATCGTGTGCACCGTGACCGGCCACGGCCTGAAGGACCCGCAGTGGGCCCTGCGCACCGCCGACGGGTCCGAGATCGAGCCGGTGCGGGTGCCGGTCGACGCCTTCAGCGTCGCGGCGGCCCTCGGCCTCGAGGGGTGACGTGAGCGGCGAGCACCTGCGGGCCGGGGTGGGCGTCGAGGTCCGGGTGCCGGCGAGCAGCGCCAACCTGGGCCCGGGGTTCGACTCCGTCGGCTGTGCCCTCGGCGTCTGGGACACCTGTCGCGCCACCGTCACCGAGCAGCCCGGCCTGGTCGTCACGGTCGTGGGGGAGGGCGAGGGCACCGTGCCGCTCGACGCCACCCACCTCGTGCACCGCGCGATGCAGGTGGCGTGGGCCGAGCTGGGCGTCGAGCCGCCCGCCGGCCTGACCCTCGACTGCACCAATGCCGTGCCGCACGGGCGGGGGATGGGCTCGTCGGCGACCGCGATCGTCACCGGCATCGTCGCGGCCCAGGGCCTGCACGACCTCTCGCGCGGGCTGCCCGGCGACGACGTCGACCTCGCCTTCGCCAACAGCCTCGCCTCGCGCCTGGAGGGCCATCCCGACAACGCCTCCGCCAGCGTCCACGGCGGTGCGACGCTGTCGTGGACCGACGACGACGGCGCCAGCACCACGACCGTGCACCTGCCGGTGCACCCCGACGTCGAGCCGGTGGTCTTCGCGCCCGACGCGCAGCTCTCGACCGCCAAGGCCCGCTCGGTGCTGCCCCAGCAGGTGCGGCTGGCCGACGCCGCGGCCAACTCGGCGCGCGCCGCCCTGCTCACCCACGCCCTCGGCACCGCCCCCGAGCACCTGCTCGCCGCCACCCGCGAGTGGTTGCACCAGGAGGCCCGGCGCACCTCGTACGCCGAGTCGATGGCACTGGTCGACGCCCTGCGCGCCGCGGGCCACGCCGCCGTCATCTCCGGCGCCGGGCCCTCGGTGCTCGTGCTGGCCCGGCGCGACCGGGTCGCGGAGGTGTGCGCGTTCGGCGGTGCCGGATGGCGGGTGCTGACCCCCGGCATCCCACCGCACGGCGCGCGCGTCACGGTGCTCTCACGCGGCTGAGCGGGCCACCGCGCCACGGCCGCCCACGGTACGGCGATCGGGCTTGACGGCGACCGCTCGGTGCTACTCTGGGCCTTGCGACCGCAGTCGATGCCGGGAATCTCCCCGTTGCCTGCCGCGAGTCGCCCTCCACGATCTGGGCCGCCGGCCAGCCATGCGCTGCGGCGCCCACGTGGGCTCCCAATGATCGGCCGTATCGAGGCCATCCACGAGCGAGGGGAAGGATCCTTCGTGACAGACACCAC
>DASSQL010000082.1:0-2911 GCA_035702525.1 Ornithinibacter sp.
ACCTCGAGCAGCGCCGACCCGACCCGCCAGCGCTCCCCGACGACCGCGCCGTCGACGTCGACCCCCGAGGTCGTGAGGTTCTCGCCGAACATCCCGTCGGCGAGGTCACGGTCCAGCGCCGCCCCCCACCAGTCGAGCTCCTCCCGGGCCACGGCGTACACCGCCTGACGTGACCCGCCGTGGTGCTTGCGGCTGACGACGTCGTCGCCGACGACACCGCTGCCCAGGCCCCCGCGCTTGGGCCCCGGGTCGCGCACCTGCACCGATGCCACCGGACGCTTGTCGATCGCCGTCTCACCACCACGGCGCCGGATGCCGCCGCGCGCGCCACCGACGTTGACCGACCTCACCACGGGCTCCATGCAGGAGAGGCTATGTCGGCCGGCGACCGTCCCCGACCGGCGGAGCCCAACGGTCGGATCGAGGCGCAAACCAGCGCGACCACGGCCACGCCCTCGGGTAGCGTCCCGCGGGTGAATGCTCCGACCCCCACGACCCGCCAGCCCACCGCCGTCGACGCCGTCGCCGAGGCCCACTTCGACGCCGTGGTGGCGTCGAGCCCGATGGAGGCGACCTACCTGGGCGTGCCCGGCGCCGAGACCGAGCTCGACGACCTGTCACCCGACGGCTACGCCCACCACGCGCAGGTCGCGCGCGACACCCTGGCCCGGCTCGACACGGTCGAGCCCGTCGACGCGGTCGACCGGGTCACCGTGGCGGCGCTGCGCGAGCGGCTCGAGCTCGGCCTCGAGATCCACGAGGCCGGCTACGACCGGATGGAGCTCAACGTCATCGCCTCGCCGCTGCAGGGCTGTCGCGACGTCTTCGACCTGATGCCCACGGCGACCCAGGACGACTGGGCGACCATCGCCACCCGGCTCACCGCGGTGCCCACCGCCCTCGAGCAGTGGACCACGACCCTGCGCGAGTCGGCCGACCGCGGGCTGGTGACGCCTCGCCGCCAGGTCACCGAGTGCATCACCCAGTGCGAGGAGCTCACCTCGCCGGACGGCTTCTTCGCCACGTTCCTCACCCGCGCCTCGGCAGACGGCGCACCGCTCGACGCCGCCGTGCGCGCCGACCTCGAGCGTGGTGTCGAGGCGGCGGCCGCCGCCTACCAGCGGATCGGGGTCGACCTGCGCACCCACCTGCTCGATCGCGCCCCGGAGTCGGATGCCGCGGGTCGCGAGCGCTACCGGCTCGCCTCGCGCCAGTTCCTCGGTGCCAGCGTCGACCTCGAGGAGACCTACGCCTGGGGGCAGGAGGAGCTGGCGCGGATCGAGGCCGACATGCTGGCCACCGCCGACCGGATCGTGCCCGGCGCCTCGGTCAAGGAGGCCATCGAGCACCTCGACCACGACCCGAAGTACGTGCTCCACGGCACCGACGCGCTGCGCGACTGGATGCAGGCCCGCGCCGACGAGGTCATCGCCGACATGGCCGACACCCACTTCGACATCCCGGGCCCGGTGCGCACCATCGAGGGGCGGATCGCGCCCACGCAGACCGGCGGCATCTACTACACCGGCCCGAGCGACGACTTCACCCGCCCGGGCCGGATGTGGTGGTCGGTGCCCAAGGGGGTCACCGAGTTCGGCACCTGGCGCGAGCTCACGACCGTCTACCACGAGGGCGTTCCGGGCCACCACCTCCAGGTCGCCCAGACCGTGTACCGCCGCGAGCTGCTCAACCGCTGGCGCCGGATGATGTGCTGGGTCAGCGGGCACGGCGAGGGCTGGGCCCTCTACGCCGAGCGCCTGATGGCCGAGCTGGGCTACATGGACGACCCGGGCAACTACCTCGGGCTGCTCGACGGCCAGTCGCTGCGGGCCGCCCGCGTCGTGCTCGACATCGGCGTGCACTGCGGCTTCGAGGCCCCGGCCGAGGTCGGTGGCGGGGACTGGACGTACGACAAGGCCTGGTCCTTCCTCACCGCGCACGCCAACCAGGGCGAGGAGACGATGCGCTTCGAGCTCAACCGCTACCTCGGCTGGCCCGGCCAGGCGCCGAGCTACAAGATCGGCGAGCGGCTCTGGCTCCAGCTGCGCGACGAGGTGGCCCAGCGCGAGGGAGCCTCCTTCTCGCTCAAGGACTTCCACCGCCGCTCGCTCGACCTCGGCTCGGTCGGGCTCGACGTCATGCGGGAGGCGATCCTCGCCTGACCCGTCGGCACGGCATACTTTCCTCACCTGAGGAATGAAGGTCGTCGACGAGGAGGCCCGGGTGGCAGCCGGCACGAGGGGGCGCAGGCCCGCGGGCAGCGGCACCCGCGAGGCGATCCTCGGCGCCGCGTCGCGGGCCTTCGGCGAGCAGGGCTACCCCCGCACCACGCTGCGCGGCATCGCCCGCGACGCCGGCGTCGACACCCGGCTGGTCACCCACTACTTCGGCAGCAAGCAGGACCTGTTCGTCGCGGTCGTCGAGCTGCCCTTCGACCCCGAGCAGGTGATGCCGGCCCTGCTCGCCCCGGGCCGCGAGGGCATCGGCTTCCGCCTCGCCGGGTTCGCCGTCGGCATGCTCGACTCGCCCGAGGCGCGCCGCACGATGACCGGGTTGCTGCGCGCCGCGGCATCCGAGGAGGAGGCGGCCGAGCGGGTGCGCGACCTGCTCATGGAGCGGCTCCTCGGCCCGCTCGCCCGACACCTCGGCGGCGACCAGCCCGAGCTGCGCGCCGCGCTCACCGCCGCACAGATCGCCGGGCTCGCCTTCGCCCGGCACGTGGTCGGTGTGCCTCGCCTCGTCGACGCCTCCCGCGACGAGCTCGTCGCGGCCATCGGGCCGGTCCTCGAGCACTACCTGACGGGCGATCTCTCCCCGAAGCCGCTCTAGCAGCGACAATCCTCCCGTGGAGCTCGCCGCACTCGTCGTCGCCATCGTCCTCGTCGTCATCCTGGTCAGCCGGGTGACGCCC
>DASSQL010000083.1:0-26068 GCA_035702525.1 Ornithinibacter sp.
CCGGCCTGCGCCTCGTGGGCGGCGGCCAGCGCGGCCAGGCCGTCCTCGGGGGTGGCGTCGGCGCAGGTCGTCAGGGTGGCCCCGCTGCTGGGGTCGTGCACCTCGAAGCGCTCCCCGCTGCCCGCCTCACGCCACGCTCCGCCGATGAGCAGCTGCGTGGGCACCGAGTCGATGAGGGACTTCTGGGTGATGGCCATGGGGCGATCCTTTCGCACGAACAGGGGTCAGCGGTCCTCGAGGCCCCACGGCGAGCCGTAGCCGTCGGGTTTCGGGGCGGCGAGCAGCTCGAGGAACGGCACGGCGTCGAAGGCCTCCGGGCCGAGCACGCCGGTACCGGTCCAGGTTCCGGCGGCGAGCAGCTCGAGCGCCACGACGGGGTTGACGGCGGTCTGCCAGACGACGCACTGGGCGTCGTAGTCGCGCATCGTGTCGGCGTTGTCGGACACGTGGTAGAGGTAGGTGCGGCGCGGCCGGCCGTCCTTGCCGGTGCCCGTCACCCAGAGCCCGGCGCAGGTCCTGCCCTCCATGCGGGGGCCGATCGTCGCGGGGTCGGGCAGCACGGCGGCGACGACGTCGCGCGGGCTGACCTGCACGCCCTTGACGCTCACCGGGTCGGTGCCGTCCAGGCCGAGGGTGTGCAGGGTGCGCAGGATCGAGATCATCTCCTCGCCCAGGCCGTACTTGAAGGTGACCTTGTCGGCCTCGACCCAGCGCGGCATGAGGAGCACCTCCTCGTGCTCCACGTGCACGCACTCGACCGGGCCGATGCCGCCGGGGAAGTCGAAGACCTCGGGCTCGGCGAACGGCGGCAGGGTGTAGAAGCCGGCCTCCACGTCGTAGGAGCCGTCGGCGGCGACGGCCCGCTCGCGCTCCCACACCACGGGCGGGTTGAGGCACTCCTCGATGATGGTCCACATCGAGAAGCCCGGGGCGAAGACCTCGTTGCCGTCCTCGTCACGGATGACGAGGTTGGCACCGTCGCGGGTGCCCAGCTCGTCGATGTGGCTGAACAGGTGGTCGGCCGCGTAGCGCGCGAACACGTCGGACAGCCCGGGCTCGACCCCGATGCCGACCAGGGCCAGGCGGCCGTCGGCCTCCCACTCCCCCGCCTGCGCCAGCTGGTCGTCGCCGAGCTTGACGCCGACCTTCGCGTAGGGCTCGCTCGGGTGCCGGCTGGACAGGCTCATCGCCATGTCGAGGTAGTCGGCGCCGGCCGCCTTGGCACCCTCGAAGATCGTCAGCACGAACCGCGGGTCGACCGCGTTGAAGACGTGTGTCGCCCCGGCCTCGCGGGCCAGCGCGGCCACCGCACCGGCATCCGAGGCGTCGACCTGCGCGGCCCGGAAACGGGTCTCGCCCTCGTGGCGCGAGGTGACCGCGTCGACGGTCTGCTGCGCCCGGGACAGGTCGTAGTCGGCCACCACCCAGGACTCGAAGAAGGGACGTTCGGCGGCGATCCGGGCAGCGGCGTCACCGACGCCGCCCGCTCCGACCATGAGGACGTGCACGGGGTACCTCTCGGGTAAGGGTGGTGGTCAGGCCGCGGCGCGGGCGCGCCGGTTCTGCAGGACCTGGCCCATGATGACGACGAACAGCGCGACGAGGAACATCATCGTGCCGATCACGTTGACCTGCACCGGTGCACCGCGCTGCGCGGCACCCCAGACGTACATCGGGAACGTGATCGAGCTCGGGCTCGCGTTGAAGTTGGTGATGATGTAGTCGTCGAAGCTGAGCGAGAACGCCAGCAGCGCACCGGCGAAGATGCCGGGGGCCGCCAGCGGGAAGGTGACCCGCAGGAAGGTCTGGAACGGGTTGGCCCCGAGGTCGGCGGCCGCCTCCTCCAGGCGCGGGTCGAGGGTCGCCACCCGGGCCTTGACGGCCACGACGACGAACGAGATGCAGAACATGATGTGCGCGATCGTGACGGCGGTGCGGCCGGCCGGCACGCCCATCATGAGGAACAGGGTCAGCAGGCTCGAACCCATGACGACCTCGGGGGTCGCCATCGGCATGAAGATGAGCAGGTTGGTCGCCGACCGTGCCCTGAACCGGTACCGGCCCAGGGCGAACGCGATGGCCGTGCCGAGCATGGTCGCGACGAGCGACGCGATCAGCCCGATCTGCAGCGACAGGCTCAACGACTCGCAGATGCCCTGGGCGCCGCACGGGTTCAGCCAGGCCTCGGTCGAGAACTGCTGCCACGTGTAGTTGTAGCGCCCGACCGGGTTGTTGAACGAGAACAGCGCGACGACGAGGTTCGGGATGAGCATGTAGCCGAGCACCGCGAGGGAGACCAGCAGCAGGATGTTGCGTCGGAGCCAGGTCATCTCACACCAGCTCCTCGGTGCCCGCACGGCGGACGTAGAACGTGACCAGACCCAGGATCAGGATCAGGAGGATGAACGACAGCGCGGCGGCGAGCGGGTAGTTGAGCACCCGCAGGAACTGGCTGTCGATGACCTGGCCGATCATCACCGTCTGGGTGTTGCCCAGCAGCCGCGAGTTGATGAAGTCACCGGCGGCCGGGATGAAGGTGAGCAGCGTCCCCGCGACCACCCCGGGCAGCGAGAGCGGCCAGGTGACGTGGCGGAAGCCCTGCCAGGGCGAGGCGTACAGGTCGCCCGCGGCCTCGACCAGCCGGGGGTCGAGCCGGTCGAGCGCGGCGTAGAGCGGCAGGATCATGAACGGCAGGAAGTTGTACGTGAGGCCGCAGATGACCGCGAACTTCGACGACAGCAGCGAGTCGTTGGCGGTCAGGTGCAGGAACTGCAGCAGGTCGGTGATGTGCAGCACCTGGAAGATGTGCGTGACCGGGCCGGTGTCGGACAGGATCGTGCGCCAGGCCAGCGTGCGGATCAGGAAGCTGGTGAAGAACGGCGCCACGACGAGCACGAGCATGACGTTCTTCCACCGGCCGGCCTTCTGCGCGATGTAGTACGACAGCGGGTAGGCCAGCGCGAGCGCGGCGACCGTGGCCGTGGCGGCGTAGCCGATCGAGCGCAGCAGCTGCGGCCAGTACTTCTGGAGTGCGTCGACGTAGATCGAGAAGTTGCCGGTGAAGGTGTAGCCGGCCTCGACCGACCCCTCCTGCAGCGACTGCGAGCCGAGGGTGACCATCGGCAGGACGAAGAAGACGAACAGCCAGATCAGGCCGGGAGCCAGCAGGGCGTAGGGAACCCAGTTCGCCCGCTTGGTGGGGGCGTGGTGGACACCCGGCCCCGCCACACCGGCGATCTCAGCCATCGACGAGCACCTCGTCCATGCCGGCGAGGTCGCTCTGCGCGGCATCCAGCACGAACTCGCGGCCCGGGTCCCAGGACAGCGTGATGGTCTCGCCCAGCCGGGCGCGGGCGCTGCCGTCGTTCTGCTGCACGACGACGACGTCGAAGCCCCACGGCATCCGCACGAGGTACTGCGTCGCGACACCGGTGAACGACACGTCGGTGACCAGACCGCGCAGGTGGTTGCGCCCGCCGTCCTCACCGAGGTTGAGCTTCTCGGGGCGCACCCCGACCCACACGTCGGTGAGGCCCGCGGGCACGTTCTTCGCGTCGACGAGGATCTGCTCGCCGTGCACGTCGGCCGTCATCAGGCCGCCCTCGGCCTGGCCGGTGATGCGGGCCCGCAACAGGTTGGACTGGCCGAGGAAGTTCGCCACGAAGGTCGACGCGGGGTGTTCGTACAGGGTGGCCGGGTCACCGAGCTGCTCGAGGTAGCCGGCGTTCATCACCGCGATGGTGTCGGCCATGGTCATGGCCTCCTCCTGGTCGTGGGTGACGTGGATGAAGGTCAGGCCGACCTCCTGCTGGATGCGCTTGAGCTCGATCTGCATCTGCCGGCGCAGCTTGAGGTCGAGCGCACCGAGCGGCTCGTCGAGGAGCAGGACGTCGGGCCGGTTGACCAGCGCCCGCGCCAGCGCGACGCGCTGCTGCATGCCACCGGAGAGCTGGCTCGGCTTCTTGCCGCCGGCGTGGCCGAGCTCGACGAGGTCGAGGGCGTCCTGGGCCTTGCTCTTGAAGTCCTTGTCACCGCGACGCTTCAGCCCGAACGACACGTTGTCGATGACGCTCATGTGCGGGAAGAGCGCGTACGACTGGAACACCGTGTTCACGTTGCGCTGGAAGGCGCGGGTGGTGGTGATGTCGGTGTCGCCGATGAGGATCTGGCCGGCGCTGGGCGCCTCGAGCCCGGCGACCATCCGCAGCGTCGTGGTCTTGCCGCACCCCGAGGGGCCGAGGAGGGCGAAGAAGGAGCCCTCCGGGATCGTCAGGTCGAGGGGCTGCACCGCGGTGAACTCACCGAAGCTCTTGGTGAGCCCGACCAGCCGGAGGTCGCCGGCCTCGTGCTCGGCCATCAGCTGGCGGTGAGGTCGGAGAAGGCGGACGAGTACTGGGTCTCCTCCTCGGCGGTCAGGCCCTTGAAGACCTTGGCCCGCGAGAGCACCTCCTCGCTGGGGAAGATGAGCGGGTTCTTGGCCGTGTCGGGGTCGTCCTTGGCCAGGGCCTGCTGGGTGCCGACCACCGGCGGGATGTAGTTGACCCACGCCTCGACCTGCGCCATGACGGCGGGGTCGTAGTAGTAGTTGATCAGCGCCTCGGCGTTCTTCTTGTGCTTGGCCAGGGCCGGGATGACGAAGTTGTCCGACCACAGGGTGAATCCGGCCTGCGGCAGGGCGTACTGCACCTTGTCGTTCTCGAACTGCAGCTGCACGACGTCGCCGGTCCACGCGACGCAGGCGGCGATGTCGCCCTTGGTCAGGCCGTCGGTGTAGTCGTTGCCGGTGAAGCCCTTGAGCTGGCCGGCGTCCTTGGCCTTCTGCAGCATCGCCATGGCGGCGTCGAAGTCGTCGTCGGTGAAGTTGGACGGGTCCTTGCCCATCTCGCACAGGGTGAGGCCGACCGTGTCGCGCATCTCGGTGAGGAGGGTGACCTTGCCCTTCAGGGCCGGGTCGGTGAGCAGCTGGGTCATCGACTCGATCTTCTTGCCGCCGGTGGCGTCGAGGTTGTAGGCGATGCCGGCGAAGCCGCTCTGCCACGGCAGCGAGTAGATGCGACCCGGGTCGAACTCGACGTTCTTCAGCGACGGCTGGAGGTTCGCGATGTTGGGGATGTTGGCGGGGTCGAGCTTCTGCACGTAGCCCTGGCGGATCAGGCGGGCCACCATCCAGTCGGTGCTGCACCAGACGTCACGGCCGGTGTCCTCGCCACCCTCGAGGAGGGGGCGCACCTTGGCGTAGAACTCGTCGTTGTCGTTGTAGTCCTCGGTGTAGTTCACCTTGATGCCGGTCTGCTTGGTGAACGCGTCGAGGGTGGGGCGCGACTTCTCGTCGTCGGAGACGTCGATGTACTGGGTCCAGTTCGACCAGTTGATGACCTTCTCGGTGTCGCTGAGGTCCTTGGCGGCTGCCGCGCTCGGCGCGGCCGAGCCGGACGCGGCCGTGCCCTTGCCCTTGCTGCCGCAGGCGCTCAGCGCCGCGACGGCACCGAGGCCGAGCGCGCCGCTCACAAGTGCTCGTCGGCTGGTGAGGCCGCGCAGCAGCGCGGCACGCATCATCGGGTCCATGGGGTCCTGGGGGGCCATCGGGGTTCTCCTCGCGGGGTGGGGCTCAGGCGGGCTGTGGGGTCAGCGTGCAGGGTCTGGTGTGTCGGGCGTGTTTCGGCGTCGCGGCGGGTCGGTCAGGACTCGATGTTCGCCATGACGTGCTTGATGCGGGTGTAGTCCTCGAAGCCGTACATCGACAGGTCCTTGCCGTAGCCGGACTTCTTGTACCCACCGTGGGGCATCTCGGCAACGAGTGGGATGTGCGTGTTGATCCAGACACAGCCGAAGTCGAGCGCCGCGGACATCCGCATGGCGCGGCCGAAGTCCTTGGTCCACACCGAGGAGGCCAGTCCGTAGTCGACGCCGTTGGCCCACGCGAGTGCCTCGGCCTCGTCGCTGAACCGCTGCACGGTGATGACCGGGCCGAAGATCTCGTTCTGGATCGCCTCGTCGTCCTGGTTCAGGCCGGAGAGCACGGTCGGCTCGAGGTAATAGCCGTCGCCGAGGTCGGTGCGGCGGTTGCCACCGGCCGAGACCGTCGCGTGCGACGGGAGCCGGTCGATGAAGCCCGAGACGTGGGCGAGCTGGCGGGCGTTGTTGACCGGGCCGAACAGGGCGTCCTCGTCGGTCGGGAGCCCGACCGGGGCCGAGCTGCGGGCGTACTCGGCGAGCGCGGCGACGAAGTCGTCGTGGATGCCGGGGCCGGCGAGCACGCGCGTCGCCGCCGTGCAGTCCTGGCCGGCGTTGAAGTAGCCGGCGATGGCGATGCCCTCGACCGCGGCCTCGATGTCGGCGTCGTCGAACACCACGACCGGGGCCTTGCCACCGAGCTCGAGGTGCACGCGCTTGACGTTCGGGGCGGCGCTGGCCGCGACCTCGGCGCCCGCGCGGACCGACCCGGTGATGGCGACCAGCCCCGGGGTCGGGTGCTCGACGAGCATCCGGCCGGTCTCGCGGTCGCCGGTGATGACGTTCAGTGCGCCCGCCGGGAGGAACTGCGAGGCGATCTCGGCCAGGCGCAGGGTGGTCTCGGGGGTGGTGTCGCTCGGCTTGAGCACCACCGTGTTGCCGGCGGCCAGGGCGGGGGCGATCTTCCACACGGCCATGAGCAGCGGGTAGTTCCAGGGGGTGACCTGGCCGACCACGCCGATCGGCTCGCGCCGGATCCACGAGGTGTGGCCCTTCATGTACTCCCCGGCGGCCTTGCCCTCGAGGACCCGGGCCGCACCGGCGAAGAACCGCAGCTGGTCGACCATCGGCGGGATCTCCTCGCTCGCGGTGAGCGCCTGGATCTTGCCGGTGTTCTCGGACTCGAGCGCGATGAGCTCGTCGGCGTGCTCCTCGATCGCGTCGGCGATCTTCAGCAGGGCCTGCTGGCGCTCGCTCGGGGTGGTGCGGCCCCACTCGGCGAAGGCCGACTGCGCGGCACCGTAGGCCGCGTCGACGTCGGCGGCGCCGCTCACCGGGGCCGCGGCGACGACGGAACCCGTGGCCGGGTTGACGATGTCGGTGGTGGTCTCGGTACGCCCGTCGACGTACTCGCCGGCGATGAAGTTGCGCAGCTGGCGCGGCTCGCTCATGTGCGTGGCTCCCGGGTGGGTGTGGGACGGCATTGCGGGGGAACTCTAAACCCGGACCTCGCGAAATCACTAGGGTTGAGACTGGGAAAGTGATGAAAAGTTACATATTGAGACCTGTGAGGCAACGGATTCCTCATCATGGGACTTGCGCGACGACCGAATCAGCGTCACGATGGCGCGGTGACCCGCAGCACACCCCCGGCCCGTAACTCGCGCAGCGCCCCCGAGACCCGGCTCGACGACGTGGCGAAGCGCATCATCGAGCTCCTCCAGGAGGACGGTCGGCAGTCGTACGCCGCCATCGCGAAGGCGGTCGGCCTCTCCGAGGCCGCCGTCCGCCAGCGCGTGCAGCGCCTCCTCGACGCCGAGGTGATGCAGATCGTCGCGGTGACCGACCCGATCCAGGTGGGGTTCTCCCGCCAGGCGATGATCGGCATCCGGGCCGAGGGCGACCTCGCCGCGCTCGGTGAGGCCCTGTCCGGCATGGCGGAGGTCGACTACGTCGTGACCACCGCCGGCAGCTTCGACATCCTCGCCGAGGTCGTCTGCGAGGACGACGACCACCTGCTGGACCTGCTGACCAACCAGATCCGCACCCTTCCCGGCGTCCGGTCGACCGAGACCTTCGTCTACCTGAAGCTCAACAAGCAGCACTACAACTGGGGTACCCGATGAGCACCTACCCGTCCGACGTCTGGGAGCCGAGCTCCGACCGCCACACCGGTACCGGGGCGCTCTACTCCGATGCCGCGCGCGACCACCTGTGGATGCACTTCACCCGGCACTCGACCTTCGAGGAGTCGGGCCTGGGCCACAGCGTGCCGATCATCACCCGCGGCAAGGGCTGGACGATCTGGGACGACCGCGGCAACGAGTACATCGACGGCCTGGCCGGCCTGTTCGTCAACAACGTGGGCCACGGCCGCACCGAGATCGCCGAGGCGATGGCCAAGCAGGCCTCCGAGCTCGCGTTCTTCCCGCTCTGGTCGTACGCGCACCCCCGGGCCATCGAGCTCGCCGAGCGGCTCGCGCACAACGCCCCCGGCGACCTGAACCGGGTCTTCTTCACCACCGGCGGCGGCGAGGCCGTCGAGACCGCCTGGAAGCTGGCCAAGCAGTACTTCAAGCTGACCGGCAAGCCGACCAAGCACAAGGTCATCTCCCGCTCGGTCGCCTACCACGGCACCCCGCAGGGCGCGCTGTCGATCACCGGCATCCCCGACGCGAAGGTGCCGTTCGAGCCGCTCGTGCCCGGTGGGCACAAGGTGCCGAACACGAACATGTACCGCGCCCCCGAGCACCTGCGCGATGACGAGAAGGCGTTCGGGCGCTGGGCGGCCGACCGCATCGCCGAGGCCATCGAGTTCGAGGGCCCCGACTCGGTCGCGGCCGTCTTCCTCGAGCCGGTGCAGAACTCCGGCGGCTGCTTCCCGCCGCCGGCCGGCTACTTCGAGCGGGTCCGCGAGATCTGCGACCAGTACGACGTGCTGCTGGTGTCCGACGAGACGATCTGCGCCTTCGGCCGGATCGGGTCGATGTTCGCGTGCCAGGACTTCGGCTACCAGCCCGACATCATCACCACCGCCAAGGGCATCACCAGCGGCTACGCCCCGCTCGGCCTGATGATCGCCAGTGACCGGCTCTTCGAGCCGTTCCGCCACGGCACCACGTACTTCCCGCACGGCTACACCTGGGGCGGCCACCCCGTCTCGTGCGCCGCCGCGATGGCCAACCTCGACATCTTCGACCGCGAGGGCCTGAACGACCGGGTCAAGGAGAACGCCCCGATCTTCAAGTCGACGCTCGAGAAGCTGCTCGACCTGCCGCTCGTCGGTGACGTGCGCGGGGCCGGCTACTTCTACGGCATCGAGCTCGTCAAGGACAAGGCGACCCGCGAGACGTTCGACGACGCCGAGAGCGAGCGGCTGCTGCGCGGCTTCCTGTCCAAGGCGCTGTTCGACGCCGGCCTGTACTGCCGCGCCGACGACCGTGGCGACCCGGTCGTGCAGCTCGCCCCGCCGCTGACGATGGGCCCCACCGAGTTCGACGAGATCGAGCGCCGGCTGCGATCGGTGCTCACCGAGGCCGAGAACCACCTCTGACGTGGCCGGGGAGCACCCCCGTGGGTCGTCGGGGCCGCTGTGGTGGGACTCCCCCACGCCGGCCCCGGCGCCTCCCGCGCTGACGGAGGCGCTGCCGCAGACCGCGGACGTGGTCATCGTGGGCGCCGGCTACACCGGGCTGTGGACCGCGTACTACCTGCTTCGTGACCAGCCCGGGCGCGAGGTGCTCGTGCTCGAGGCCGAGCACGTCGGCTTCGGCGCGAGCGGCCGCAACGGGGGCTGGGTCTCGTCGCTCTGGCCGGTCGGGCCCGACACGCTCGACCGCCGGTACGGCCGCACCGCCACCCTGGCCCAGCTCGCCGCTCTGCGCGACACCGTCGACGAGGTGGGCCGGGTCGACGCCGAGGAGGGCCTGGGCGCCGGTTACGTCAAGGGCGGGGCCCTGGTCGTGGCCCGCACGCCGGCCCAGGAGGCCCGCGCCCGGGTCGCCGCCGCGCACTCGGCGTCATGGGACGACGGCACGGTCTGGCTGGATGCCGCGGCGACCCGCGAGCGCCTCGACGTCGCCGAGGCCCGTGGCGCCACCTTCACCCCCCACTGCGCCCGCGTGCACCCGCGTCGACTGGTCGACGGCCTGGCGGCCGCGGTGCGCCGGCTCGGCGGCCGGATCGTCGAGGGCGCCCACGTGGCGCGCGTCCGCGAGCGCGTCGTGGTGCTCGGCGACGGCCACCGGCTCACCGCCGCCAACGTCGTCGTCGCCACCGAGGGCTGGACGGGCACCCTGTCCGGGATGTCGCGGCGGGTCGCACCGGTCTACTCGCTGATGGTGGCCACCGAGCCGCTCGACGACGCGCGCTGGGCGCGGATCGGCCTCGGCGGCCGCGAGGTGTTCGCCGACCACGGACACGTCGTCATCTACGGGCAGCGCACCGACGACGGGCGGATCGCCTTCGGGGGTCGCGGCGCCCCGTACCACTGGGGCAGTGAGATCCGGCCCGAGTTCGACGAGGAGCCCACCGTCTTCGACGCCCTGCGCACGACCTTGCGCGACCTGCTCCCCCAGCTCGACGGCATCCGGTTCACGCACGCGTGGGGCGGCCCGCTCGGCATCGCTCGTGACTGGCACCCGTCGGTGACCTGGGACCCGGTGACCCGGATCGGTCATGCCGGTGGCTACGTCGGCGACGGCGTGGCGGCCAGCAACCTCGCCGGCCGCACCCTGGCCGACCTCGTCTCGGGCCGCGACACCCCGCTGACCGCACTGCCCTGGGTCGGGCACCGCTCGCCACGGTGGGAGCACGAGCCGCTGCGCTGGGTCGGCATCAACGCCGGGCTGCAGCTGGCCGGGCTCGCCGACCGCGAGGAGGAGGCCACCGGCCGTCCGGCCCGGCTCGGCGCCCTGCTCGACCGGCTCACCGGCCACTAGGTTCGCCTGGTGCGCGAGATCGAGAGCCTGCCCGCGCTGCACGCGGCCCTCGGCTCGGGTGGGTCGCTGGCCGGCCTGCGCCTGCAGGACCTCGACCTCACCGGCCACGAGGACGCCCTGCTGGCCCGCACCGACCTCGAGGGCATGGTCGTGCTCGGCGGCCGCATCCCGCGCGCCCTCGACGCGCACCTGCGCGCCCACGGCGCACTGGTCTTCCCCACCGACCCGGGCGCACCGGTCAACCCGTACCGCTCGACGCTCTACCAGCCGCGCGAGCTGTACGCCGGCCTGGCCGAGCACGGGTACGACGCGACACCGGACGCCCGGGCCTACCACTGGGCGCGCACCGCCGACGACCAGCACGACGCCTTCGTCACCCTGCTGCGCGCCATCCACGACGACTCGGTCACCGACGCGCTGCACGAGTTCGTCGACGGCGTGCCCACCGTCGGCGTGATGGGCGGTCACGCACTGGAGCGCGACACCGCGCGGTACCTCGGTGCGGCGCTGCTGGGCCACCGGCTCGCGATGGCGGGCCTCGCGGTGGTCACCGGCGGCGGTCCCGGCGCCATGGAGGCGGCGAACCTGGGTGCCTTCGCCCCCGACGGGGCGGCCGTCGCGGATGCCGTGCGGCGGCTGTCGGCGGTCCCCGCCTTCGGGCCTGACCTCGGCGCCTGGGCCACGCTCGCGCTGGTCGTGCACGACGAGCTCGCGGCGGCGACGCCGCGGGACGCCGGCGTGACCAGCATCGGCATCCCGACGTGGTTCTACGGGCACGAGCCCCCCAACGTGTTCTGCAACGGCATCGCCAAGTACTTCTCGAACGCGCTGCGCGAGGACGGCCTGCTCGCCCGGTCGACCGCCGGGCTCGTCGTGCTCGAGGGCGCGGCCGGCACGGTGCAGGAGATCTTCCAGGCGGCCACGCCGCTCTACTACTCGCGCGCGGACGCCACGCTGCCGGTGGTCGTGCTCGTCGGGCGCGAGCACTGGACGCGCACGGTGCCGGTCTGGCCGGCGCTGACCGCCCTGGCGTCGGGGCGGGCGATGGCCGAGCACCTGCACCTGGTCGACTCGGTCGACGAGGCGGCCGATGTCGTGATCGCAGCCCACCATTCATGAAAATGGTTTTCGGCCGTTCTCGGCGCCAGGCGCAATTCTTCCGGTAAAACACAAAGGCCACGAAACCCGGTGAACCGGACCTTCGTGGACCTTCGTGAGCTTTCCTCGGGGCTACCACTGCAGGGGTTGCGGTAGTCCCGGATCGAGCACGCCAAACGTAGCGCGGAGACCGCCGGCACCTCAAATCGGCGTCCACAACACATTCTCAGTTAGCCTTTAACAATTCTTTACCATGGTGTGCCGGGGGCGCGAAAGGCACCTTCTCCTCACCGCGGGAGATATCCGCACATCGCCCTGCCGCGGCGAACTCGCTTGACGCCACTCACTTCCCTGACACGATCACCGGGTGAGCATCGAGGACGTCGCGCGCGAGCTGTACGGGCTGGTCCCGGAGGAGTTCACCGCGGCGCGCAACGCGCGGGCCGCACTGGCCAGGGCCGACGGCGACAGCGAGCTCGCCGGTCGGGTGCGGTCGCTGCGCAAGCCGACCGCCGGTGCGTGGCTGCTCAACCAGCTGGTGCGCCAGCACGCCGACGAGGTGCAGCAGGTGCTCGACCTGGGGGCACGGCTGCGGGCGGCGCAAGGCACCTTGGCGGCTGACGAGCTGCGGGCGCTGGACCGGCAGCGCCGGCAGCTCACCCGCGCGGTGGCCGAGCAGGCGCGCGACCTGGGCCGGGACGCCGGGCGTCGGGTCACGGACGCGACCACCGCCGACGTCGAGGAGACCCTGCGCTCGGCGATGGTCGACGCCGCCGCCGGGGCCGCGCTGTCGACCGGGCTGCTGACCGACACGTTCAGCTCGACCGGCATGGAGCCAGTGGACCTGTCCCGGGTCGTGGCGCTGGCGCCGCCGCGCGCCGACCCGGACGCCACGGCATCCGCAGGTGGAGTCGGGACGCAGGACGAGGCGCACCCCGACGCCGCCCGGCAACGGCTCGTCGCGAAGGCGGAGCGGGCGGTCGCCGAGGCGGAGGCGGCCCTTCGGGAGGCCCACGAGCAGGCCGAGGCTGCCGCGGCCGACCTCACCCGGGCCCGGCACGAGCGCGAGCAGCTCGAGTCGGCGCGGGAGGAGGCGCGACGCCGCCTGCGCGACCTGGACGCCGAGGTCGAGGCGGCGACCCGGGCGGAGGAGACGGCGTCCCGGGACCACGACCGGGCGCAGCGGGACGCGGCGTCGGCGGTCGACGCGGCCGCCCAGCTGGCCGAGGAGCTGCGGGCCCTCAGCGAGCCGTCATGAGCACGATGCCGAGGCACATCTCGTCGGTGGTGCCCTCACCCCAGGCCACGTAGCGCTCGGTGGTGCCGCGGAAGGACGGCAGGAGGTCGCGCAGCCCCTGGTCGTGCGTGCAGGTCACGGTGATGGTGTCGCCCGGGCCGACGTCCACCGGCTTCTTCAGCGGGATGCTGCCCTGGTCGTCGAAGTTCCAGTTCGCGATGTCGAGCACCCGCTCGGCCTTCGGGGTGCCCTTGTTGACGTCGACCGTGATCGCCCGGCCGAGCAGGTGCATGTGGCCGGCCACCGCCCGGATGGTGGCGTCCGAGCGGATCGGGCGCGTGCAGCTCTGCACCGACCCGGGCTGGACGGGCCCGCAGAGCAGGTGCAGCAGGTCGGCAGTCGCGGGGTTCTCGTCGAACCGCTTGCGCAGGTCGGCGACGGCCAGGGTGCGGTTGCACAGGCCGGAGGTCTTGCCGTCGCGGCAGGGCAGCTCGACCGGGGCCGGCAGGAGCATCGTCTGCAGCGGTGTGCGGTCCGAGCCCTTCGCCTCGGACAGGCGCAGGCGGACGGTGCTGCGGTCGGCACCGGTGCCGGCGAGCAGGTTGTAGTGCATCTGCACGACGAGCTGGGTGCCGGCCCGCAGCGGGATGCCGATGTCCTTCGCCATCACCCGCTCACCGCCGCCGGGAGCCCAGGCGCCCACCCAGTCGGCGTCGTCGAGGTTCCCACCGGCGACGCCGGCGATCCCGGCCCCACCGAAGCAGGTGTAGCCGTCACCGGGGTCCTTCGCGTCGAGCGCCTTGGCCTTCGCGATGTCCTTCGGCTCGACCTTCGACACGATGACGTGGTGCACGATCGCGGCGTTGTCCGGCGAGATCTGCACCCCGCTCACCAGCTGGTCGGTGTCGAACTTCGGGTCGAGCAGGAAGCACCGGTAGTCGTCGGTGCCGGTGGCCGTCGGCGCCTTCGGCGTGTAGGCGGACGCCAACCTGATGCTCTGGAAGCGCTCGCCCGCGCGCAGCGGAACGTCCTTGACGGCAGCCTTGGTCGTCGACGCGGACGGCGTCGCAGCGTGGGAGGTGGCGTGGCTGTCGGCGCTGCGCAGCCCGGCGGGGAGGTCTGGTTCGGTCCCGCACCCGGCGAGCAGCAGGGCGAGGGCGGCCGTCACCGCGGGCAGGGTTCGTCGCACCCGATCAGGGTAAGCCGCTCAGGCCGTCGACGCAGCCAGCTGGCCGCAGGCCCCGTCGATGTCCGAGCCACGGGTGTCACGCACGGTCGTCGGGATGCCGTGCGCGCGCAGCCGCTCGACGAACTGCTGCTCGACCCCGCGCCGCGATGCGGTCCACTTCGAACCGGGGGTCGGGTTGAGCGGGATCGGGTTGACGTGCACCCAGCCCCGACCGCGCCGGTTGAGCTTCTCGCCGAGCAGGTCGGCCCGCCAGGCCTGGTCGTTGATGTCGCGGATCAGGGCGTACTCGATGCTCACCCGCCGCCCGGTGACCTCGTAGTACCGGTGGGCCGCGTCGATCGCCTCGTCGACCTTCCAGCGGGTGTTGATCGGCACCAGCTCGTCGCGCAGCGCGTCGTCGGGGGCGTGGAGCGAGAGCGCCAGGGTCACCGGGATGCCCTCCTCGGTGAGCTTGTCGATGCCGGGCACCAGCCCGACGGTCGACATGGTGATGCCGCGCGCCGAGATGCCGAGCCCCGACGGCGCGGGCTCGGTGAGCCGGCGGATCGCCCCGATCGCGGCCTTGTAGTTGGCCAGCGCCTCCCCCATGCCCATGAACACCACGTTGCTGACCCGGGTCGGCCCCGAACCGGCATCCTCGGACCCGGGCTCCGCGGGCCCGTCGGCCTCGTCGCCGAGCCCGGCCCCTTCGCCTCCTCCACCGATCGCGGGCAGCTCGCCGCGGCGCAGGAGCCGGGCGGCGGCCACCACCTGCTCGACGATCTCGCCGGTCGACATGTTGCGGGTGAGCCCTTCCTGGCCGGTGGCACAGAACGGGCAGTTCATGCCGCAGCCGGCCTGGCTGGAGATGCAGACGGTGACCCGGTTCGGGTAGCGCATCAGCACCGACTCGACCAGGGCGCCGTCGAACAGCCGCCAGACCTGCTTGACCGTGGCACCGCGGTCGGCGGTGAGGCTGCGCACCGGGGTGAGCAGGGTCGGCAGCAGGTCGCCCACGAGGTCGTCGCGCACCGCCTTGGGCAGGTCGGTCATCTCCTCGGGCCGGTCGACGAGCCGCTCGAAGTAGTGGGTCGAGAGCTGGCCGGCCCGGTAGGCCGGGTGGCCCAGGGCGACGGCCGCGTCCCGCCGTTCGGCGAGGGTGAGGTCGGCGAGGTGGCGCGGCGGCTTGCCGCGCCGCGGCGCCGCGAAGGTGAGCTGGCCGGGGGCGGGGCGCGGGGCAGGGGTGTCTGACATGGTGCGGCGATTCTCTCAGGTCACGGCACCGGACCCGCCATCCGGGAGCAGCGGGGCTGGTGGGACGGGTGGGGTGCGTGGGACGCCACCGCCCGCTCCGGGGACGACGCGCCGGGCGCAATACTCGCGTTCCGTGGCGGAAAGGGTGCTCGTACCCCTACCGTGGAACTGTCTCGTTTCGCAGGGGAGCGGGAATGCATGAAATGAGGAACGGCCATGGGCCTGTTCGATCGCTTCAAGACGTCACAGACCCCTTCCGCGGACTTTGCTCCGCCGGATGCGTTGGTCCGAACCGAACCGGTGCCGATGCGCATCGTTCCGGATGTCGATGACGACACCAGTGAGTTCGAGGACTCGGTGCGCGAGCACCTGGAACGCCTCACCGCTGCCGCCGACACCGACATCGCCGCGCTGTCGCGCGAGGAGTTCGACGCGGCGCTGACCTCACGGCTCGTGGGGGCGGAGCGGATCCAGGCCACCGGGCTGGGCTTCTCCTACGCCTCCCGGTTCGCCGACCACATCCACGAGGTGCTCACCCTCGACCTGCCGACGGCGGTCGTGACGCTTCCCGACTCGCGCATCGCCGAGATCGGGCGCCGCATCCCCAGCCTGGTCAACATCGGCCGCAACAACCTGCTCGACCTGCTCGAGACCACACCGGTCGACGTGCAGCGGGTGGGCGAGGGCAACCGCAGCGTCTACGCCGTGATGGGTGACTCCCCGTACACCGCGAGCTTCGCCCGGTTCCTCAACGACGCTGCCCACCGGTGGCTGCCCGACATCGACGACCACAACGGGTTCGTCTTCGCCGTACCGTACCGGCACGCCATCCTCCTCCAGCCGTGCTCCACGCCGGCCGAGATCCGCGACGCGCTCGACCTCGTGCCGGACTACGCGCAGCGGATGCACGAGGAGGGCACCAGCCCGGTGTCGATGCACGCGTACCACTGGCTGGGCCGGCAGATCACCTGCCTGACCACCGAGGAGGCCGACGGCACGATGAGCGTGCAGCCGACCGAGGTGCTCGAGCAGCTGATGGGCCTCAGCCGCCGCGCCGCGGGCTGACCCGACCTCCGTCACGCGGGTCGTTCGGCGGTCAGCCGAGCGGCACGAACCACATCAACAGCGCCCAGGCGACCGGCGCGACGACGACCAGCGAGTCGAGCCGGTCCATCAGGCCGCCGTGCCCGGGCAGCAGCGCGCCCATGTCCTTGATGCCGAGGTCGCGCTTGATGCTCGACTCGATGAGGTCGCCCAGCGTCGCGCCGGACGCCGCCGCGACGCCGAGGATCGCGCCGGCCCACCACAGGCCACCGAGCACCAGGGGCAGCGCGATGGCCCCGACGACGGCGCAGGTGACCACCGAGCCCGCGAAGCCCTCCCATGACTTCTTCGGGCTGAGCGACGGTGCCATCGGGTGCCGACCGAACATGACGCCGACGGCGTAGCCCCCGATGTCCGAGAACACCGTGACGAGGATGAAGACGACGATCCGCTGCCGCCCGTCGCCGGGCGCCGCGAGCATCATCGCGGCGAACCCGCCGAGGAAGATCGGGTAGAACGCGACCAGCGCGGAGGCGCTCAGGTCGCGGGCCGCCCCGGCCAGCCCGTCGGCCACCCGCCAGACGAGCAGGCCGACGATGGTCAGGCCGAAGGTCACGACGAGCGCCTCGGCGCCGCGCAGGTAGGCCGACACCAGCATGCCGGCCGAGCCGAGCAGCAGTGGCACGAGCGGCACCACCATGCCGCGGGTGGCGATCGCCCGGCGCAGCTCCCAGGCGCCGTAGGACACCGCGACGACCACGACGACCAGGAAGGCCCGGGCGTCGATGACCAGCGTGCCGATGACCAGGCCGCCCAGCAGCAGGCCCACCCCCACGGCGGCGCGCAGGTCGCGACCGGCCTTCGGGGTCGACGCCGGCGCCTCGTCGGGCGTCTCTGCGTCGGGGGCGTCAGGGGCGTCGGGGAGGCCGTCGGTGGGGTCCGCGGTGTCGGCTGGTGCGTCGGTCATCGTCGTGGGCGCTCAGACGTCGAGGAGCTCGGCTTCCTTGTGCTTGAGCAGGTCGTCGATGAGGTCGACGTGCTTCTTGGTGACGGTCTCGAGCTCCTTCTCCGCGCGTGAGCCCTCGTCCTCGCCGACGTCGCCGTCCTTGACGAGCTTCTCGAGGGTGGTCTTCGCGTGGCGGCGGATGTTGCGCACCGAGACCTTGGCGTCCTCGGCCTGGGCGTGCGCCATCTTGACGTACTCGCGGCGGCGCTCCTCGGTGAGCACCGGCATCACGCAGCGGATGATCGTGCCGTCGTTGCTCGGGTTGATGCCGAGGTCGGCCTGCTGGATCGCCTTCTCGATGGCGTGCATCGAGGACTTGTCGAACGGGCTGATGATGATCGTGCGCGCCTCGGGGTTCTGGAAGGACGCGAGCTGCTGCAGCGGGGTCGGCGCACCGTAGTAGTCGACGAGGATCTTCTGGAACATGCCCGGGTGGGCCCGCCCCGTGCGGATGCCCGCGAAGCCCTCCTTGGCGACCTCGACGGCCTTCTCCATCTTCTCCTCGGCGTCGAACAAGGTCTCGTCGATCATCGGGGCGGCTCTCCTTCACATCTGCCACGCGGCGAGCGTGGCGGTCGGGTCCAGTGTGTCAAACGGCGCAGGCGGGCGGGCCCACTGCGCGAAGGGCGGCGTCAGGCGGCGGAGACCAGGGTGCCGATGCGCTCCCCGAGCAGGGCCCGGGTGATGTTGCCGTCGCCCTCCATGCCGAAGACCACCATCGGCAGGTCGTTGTCCATGCACAGGCTGAAGGCCGCCGCGTCGACGACCCGCAGGCCGCTGCGCAGGGCGTCCTCGAAGCTGACCCGGTCGAGCTTGCGCGCGTCGGGGTTGGTGCGCGGGTCGGAGTCGTAGACCCCGTCGACGCCGTTCTTGCTCATCAGCACCACGTCGCACTTGCACTCCAGGGCCCGCTGGGCGCTGACCGTGTCGGTGGAGAAGTACGGCATCCCGGCGCCGGCGCCGAAGATGACGACCCGGCCCTTCTCGAGGTGCCGGATGGCGCGGCGCGGGATGTACGGCTCGGCCACCTGCCCCATCGTGATGGCGCTCTGCACCCGGGTGTCGATGCCCTCCTTCTCCAGGAAGTCCTGAAGGGCCAGGCAGTTCATCACGGTGCCGAGCATCCCGATGTAGTCGGCCCGCGAGCGGTCCATGCCCTTCTGCTGCAGCTCGGCGCCGCGGAAGAAGTTGCCGCCGCCGACGACGACCGCCACCTGGGTGCCCTCGCGCACGGCCGCGGCGATCTGCCGGGCGATGCCGCGCACGACGTCGGGGTCGACCCCGACCTTGCCGCCGCCGAACACCTCACCGGAGAGCTTGAGGAGCACCCGGCGGGCGGGACGGTCGGCCTCGGCGGTCGGTGCTGCCTCGGTCAGGGCGTGCGTGGTCACGGGGCCTCCTCGGCGGTGGTGCGCAGCGGTCACCCGATCCTTTCACAGGCGGGCTCGCTCACCGAACCCCGAAATCACCCCGGATGCCGTGGCACGCGTCGGGCGAAGAGGTCACCAGCCGGCGTTGCGCAGCATGAACTCGGTGTCGGTGTCGCGGCCGCCACGGGGGTCCTGCGGGGGGTCGACGTCCTGGGTGGTCACCATGTCCTCGGGACGCACCCGCGGCAGGTCGACGTGCACCCGCTTCTCGAGCGCGGCCTGCTCCCGCGCGGTGTGCGTCGTCGCCGGCTCGGTGTGCTCTGCGTCACCCATGGTGCCCACCTCCGACCCCAGTATGCGGGTCACGGTTGCGAGTTCTCGCAGAACGGGCGCGACGCCATGGTGCCGCCTGACCTGCAGCCCTATGATCCGATCGCGCACCACGACTCGCTCGTCCCGTGGGCGGAACGAGAGGGTGCGGGATGCGTCGGGGTCGGCTGTGGGTCGGGGTGGTCGCGACCGCGCTCGTCGCGCTGTCGGGGACGGCGGCGCAGGCCGTGCCGAGCAGCGCCGGGACGAGCGCGGATGCCGTGCGCTCGGCGTCCGCGATGTCCGCGGGGGCCGCGGTCGACGACGCTGCTGGTGCGATGCACGTGCTGCCGGCTCGGCGGGTGCTCGACACCCGCTCCGGGCTGGGGGCCGCCAAGGGCGCCCGGTCGAACGGGTCCACGACGTCGGTGACCGTGCTCGGGGCAGGCGGCGTCCCGGCATCCGGGGTCGGTGCGGTGGCCGTGCACGTGACCGTGACCGGCGCCACCGGCTCCGGGTACGTGACCGCCCACCCCGGCGGCACCGTGGCGCCCACGGCCTCCACGCTCAACGTGGTTCGCGCGCAGAACGTCACGAACCTGGCCGTGGTGCCGGTCGGCGCCGACGGCAGCATCTCGTTGCGGTTCACCGGAACGGGCACCGTGCAGCTGCTGGCCGACGTCGTCGGCTGGACCACCGCCGGCACGCCCACCGAGCCAGGCACCACCGCCACCCTGGCGCCCGTGCGCCTGATGGACACCCGCACCGGCCTGGGCGGCCGCGCCGGCGCCCTGACCTCCGGCGGCCTGGCCCGCCTCCAGGTCACCGGCGCGAACGGCCTGCCCAGCACGGTCGGGTCGGTGACGCTGAACGTCACCGTCGTCACCCCCACCGCAGCCGGGTGGCTCGCCGTCACCCCCACCGACCCCGGCGCCGGGCCGGCCACGACCTCCTCGGTCAACTTCGTTGCCGGCCAGAGCACCGCCAACGCCGTCACCACCGCCGTGTCCCCCACCGGCACCATCGACCTGCGCCTGTCCGTCGGCGCCGCCGCCCACGTCGTCGTCGACGCCCTGGCCTGGACCGTGGCCGGCACCCCCACCCTCGACGGCGCGCTCACCGCCCACGCGCCCACCCGCCTGCTCGACACCCGCGCGGGTGCCCGGCCGACGACAGGAGCAGCCGTCGAGGTCACTGCGGGTGGCACCGGCGGGGTCGTCCTCAACGTCACCGCCGTGGGCGCCTCGGCGCCCGGCTACGTCACCGTGTCGGGAAGCGGGTCCGGAACCCCCAACTCCTCACAGCTGTCCTTCCCGGTCGGCGCCGCCCGCGCCGCCCTGGTCTACGTGCCCGGAACCACGAACGGCAGGGTGCGGCTCACCCTGCCGGCGTCGGGCGCCCACCTCGTCGTCGACGAGGTCGCCACGGTGGGCGGCCCCGTCCTGACGGGGTCGACCCCCGCCGCGGTGACCGACCCGGCCGGTGCCGAAGGGACGACGGTGGGCACCCGGGTGACCTGGACCGCCGCCGCGGGCGCGGCATCCGTCGTGGTGCGTCGCAAGGCGACGGGCACACCCCGGTCGCCGTTCGACGGCAGCCAGGTGTTCGCCGGGCCGGGTACGGCCACGAGCTTCGACGACCACGGCGTCGAGCCCTGGCACACCGTCCACTACGCCGTCTTCGCTCGGGACGCGCAGGGTAACTGGTCCGAGGCGGCGCGCACCGACGCCAGCGGTGCGCCGCTGCGCTGGTCGGCCGGCACCACCGCCAGCGCCTTCCGCGGGATGCCCACCGACGTCTCCTGCCCCACCGCGACCTGGTGCATGGCGGTCGACCAGTCGGGGCACGCCCTGCACTGGAACGGAACGTCCTGGTCGGCGCCGACGGTCGTGGCGGCCGAGCCCGACGACCTCGGTAACCACTGGATGGGGTTCCGCAGCGTCTCGTGCCCCACGACGCACTTCTGCCTCGGCTCCCTCATCGACAACCGGCTCGCCACCTACCGCGACGGCACCTGGGCGGTCACCACGACCGGCTACTACTTCGGCGACGTCTCCTGCTGGTCCGAGACCGGGTGCGGGCTCGCGATCGAGGGCGGGACGTCGAACGACTTCGCCCGCTGGTCGAACGGCACGATCACCGGGCTGGTCAACGTGGCCGCCGGAAGTGGTGGCAACCTCAGCTGCCCGACGTCGACGTGCTTCCTGGGCCGGGCCAACGGCCCGACCTCGTCCAGCGCCGTCTACCGGATCGTCGGGTCCACGGTGTCGGGCCACCGGCTGGCCAGCCCTGACTACCAGCCCCCCTCGGTGTCGTGCACCAGCGCGACGTGGTGCATGGTCACGACCGACGACCAGTTCGCGACGATGAGCGGGTCGACCTGGTCCGGCCTGCGCGAGCTCGAGCAGACGAACGGGTTCGACGTGCGCGAGCCCGTGCTGTCGTGCGCCTCGCCGACATCGTGCGTGGCGGTCGGCATCTCGAACCCCGGGGTCGGTGCCGCTCGCTGGAACGGGTCGACCTGGTCGATCCGGAACCTCGGCGCGGGGTGGAACACCGCTCGCCACGTCGACTGCGCCACGACCTCGGCGTGCATGGTCGTCGACGCCCGGGGCCGCTTCAACCGCTGGACCGGGTCGTCGTGGACCTCGCGCACCACCTTCGACCTGACCCGGGGCGGGGTGCAGGACCTCGACTGCACCTCGGCCTCGTCCTGCCTGGCCACCGACCAGTGGGGCAACGCCCTCAGCTGGGCCGGGGGCACCACCTGGTCGCGAAGCTACCTGTCGGAGAGCGGTTCCGGCCTCGACTGCTCCGGGTCGCTCTGCATGACCGTCGACGGCCGCGAGGGCACCTGGCGGGCTCGCAAGAGCGGCGCCTGGGGCGCCACGTCATCAGGCGCGCTGGCCGTCTACCCCACCGATGCCGTGCTGTGCCCGAGCTCGTCGCGCTGCTTCTCGTTCGACTCCGACGATCTGCTGACCTACAACGGGTCGGGGTGGAGCACCGAGCCCACGAGGCTCCCTGTCGACCTGGGTTCCTCGGAAGCCATCGACGGCGACTGCCCCACCACCACGTTCTGCATGGTGTTCAACGAGATCACCGGCGCCTCGATGACCTGGAACGGGACGCGGTGGACCTCGCGCGGGAAGATCCCCGTGGATGCGGGAGCCTGGGCCGCGGTCGACTGCCTGTCGTCGACGTTCTGTGTCGCGAAGGGGTACGAGACCACGGCGGTCTTCACCGGCTCGTCCTGGCACACGTCCTCGCCGTCGCCTCCCATCGGGGGGAACATCGCCTGCCGCACGACCACCCACTGCATCCTCGTCGACAACTCCATGCTCTGGTCGTGGGACGGGTCGCAGTGGTCGCAGACGGGCCTGCGCTTCGGCGGCTTCTCGGACGAGGTCGACGTCACCTGTGTCGGCACCAGCCGCTGCGTCGTCGCCTCCGGCGACCGGATCTGGTGGACCCTGTGATGCTCGGCCGGCGATCGGCGAGGGCGCTCGCACCGCTCGTCGCGCTGCTCGCCAGTGCCGCCGTGGTGCTGGGGGCGGCACCCTCGGGCGCGACGGCACCCGCTGGAGCGACGTCGGATGCCGGTCGCTCGGCGTCCTCGGTGTCCGCGGCCCCTGATGTTGCGGGCGCGATGCACGTACTGCCGGCTCGGCGGGTGCTCGACACTCGCTCCGGGCTGGGGGCCGCCAAGGGGCCCCGCGCCTCGGGGTCGACGACGTCGGTGACCGTGCTCGGGGTCGGCGGGGTCCCGGCATCCGGGGTCGGTGCGGTGGCCGTGCACGTGACCGTCACCGGCGCCACCGGCTCCGGGTTCGTCACCGCCTACCCCGGCGGCACAGCCGTGCCCCCGGCTTCCACCGTGAACGTGGTCGCCGGCCAGAACATCACCAACCTGACCGTGGTGGCCGTCGGTGCCGACAGCGCCATCTCGTTGCGGTTCACCGGAACCGGCACCGTTCAGCTGCTCGCCGACGTCGCCGGTTGGACCACCGCCGGCACCCCCACCGAACCCGGCACCACCGTCACCTCCTCCCCCGCCCGGCTGATGGACACCCGTACGGGCCTGGGCGGTCGGACCGGCGCCCTGCCCTCCGGCGGCCTCGCCCACCTGCAGGTCACCGGCAAGGCCGGCGTCCCCGCCACCATCGGGTCGGTCACCCTCAACGTCACCGTCGTCACCCCCACCGCGGCGGGGTGGCTCGCCGTCACCCCCACCGACCCCGGCGCCGGCAAGGCGAAGACCTCCTCGCTCAACTTCACCGCCGGACGCACCATCGCCAACGCCGTGACCACCTCACTGTCCCCCACCGGCACCGTCGACCTGCGCCTGTCCGTGGGCTCCACCGCCCACGTCGTCGTCGACGTGCTCGCCTGGACCGTCGCCGGGACGCCCACCGTCACCGGGTCGCTGGCTCCGCGGGAGCCGGTCCGGCTCCTGGACACCCGAACCGGCAACTGGGCGCCCCCGGTCGAGCCGGGCGGCGTGAGGTCGCTGTGGGCAGGTGGCGGCGCGACGGTGCTGAACATCACCGCCGTGGGCGCGCAGCGGTCCGGCTTCGTCACGGTCTCCGCCGAGGGCGCGGGCACTCCGAACATCGCGCAGCTCACGGTGCCGGTGTCGGTCGCGCGGGCCGCCCTCGTGGTCGTGCCGGCCGGGCTGAACGGCAACGTGCGCGTGACCGTGTCGTCGACGTCGTCGATGCACCTCGTGGTCGACCAGGTCGCCACCATCGTCCAGCCGACGACGGCCGACGCGGGCCCGGCCGCACCGACCACCGTGGTCGGAGCCGCACAAGGGTCCGGCGTGCGCGTCTCGTGGCCGGCGGTCACCGGCGCCGCCGGCTACGTGGTCACGCGGTTGGCCGGGCACTCCCCGGCATCGCCCTTCCAGGGCCACCAGGTCTGGAACGGGACGGCCACCACCCTGGCGTTCACCGACGCGACAGCGGCCCCAGGGGTGGACTACACGTACGCCGCGTACACGAAGGATGCGGGCGGCAACCTCTCGGAGCCGGCGCTCACCACCGCCGGTGCGACACCCCTGACGTGGACGGCGGGTGCCAGGGTCAGCCCCTTTGCCGGCGGCCCTGTCGACGTCTCGTGCCCCACGACGACCTGGTGCCTGGCCGTCGGACAGTTCGGCGAGTCGTGGATCTGGTCCGGCGGTGCGTGGGCGACCTCCGGGAGCCTGCCGCCCGACCCGCTCAACCCCTACTCCTACGACTTCGTGGCCGTGTCGTGCCCCTCGACCACGTTCTGCCTGGCCGTGGTGAACGGCAGGGGCCTCGCCACCTGGCGGGCGGGCTCGTGGACGCTCAAGGCGACCGCCCACTCCTACGAGGACGTCTCGTGCTGGAGCACGACGGGGTGCGGGCTCGTCGTCGGCGACGCCGGAACCACGACCGGGCCGGAGTTCGAGCGGTGGACCAGTGGCTCGATCGGCGGGAGCGTGTCCATCTCCGGCCGCTCCGGGGCCCGGGCGCTCTCCTGCCCGACCTCGACCTGCTCCTTCCTGACCCACAAGTCGGGGTCCGCCTACGTGCACCGGGTGTCGGGTACGACGGCGACGACCAAGTTCCTCGGCTACGGCTACCAGGGCGAGCTGTCCTGCGTGACCAGCACCTGGTGCCTGGCCGTCGTCGACGGGCGGTACCGCACCGGCTACGGGACGACCTGGTCAGCCCCGAAGCCCGCCGCCGGCCCCGACAACGGGACCTTCTTCGTGACGATGGACCTGTCCTGCCCGACCACCACGTCGTGCACCCTGGTCGGCATCCTGGGCAGCGGTCCGGCAGAGGCAGGTGCCAAGCGCTGGAACGGGTCCTCCTGGACGGAGCGGGGTCTGGGCGCGGCCCTGAACACCGAGCGGGCCGTGGACTGCGCGTCGGCGAGCCAGTGCCTCGTGGTCGACGAGCGGGGGCGCTTCAACCGGTGGACCGGCAGCGCGTGGACCGCTCGCAGCACCTTCGCGAACACCCGTGGCGGCTTCACGTCGCTGGACTGCACCTCGGCGACCTCGTGCCTGGCGACCGACGACTTCGGCAACGTGCTGCAGTGGGCGGGTGGCACGAGCTGGCCCCGCACCACCGTGTCGGAGGGTCGGTCGTTCGCCGACTGCGCCGGGTCGACCTGCATGGCCGTGGACCTGGGCGAGTGGACCTGGCGGGTGCGCAAGAGCGGCACCTGGGGCCCGACCCAGAAGGGCACCTACACCCCGTCCACCCCACCGCTGTGCGCGACGAGCACGAGGTGCTTCTCACTGTCGGGCGGCAACTACCTGCAGTGGAACGGCACCAGCTGGAGCGACTACCGCGCCCTGCCGGTGGACCTGGGGAACTCCGCCGCCGGGGACTGCCCGACCACCACGTTCTGCCTGGCCGTGGCACCGGGCGGCCGCGCAGTGCAGTGGAACGGCACCCGCTGGGTCAGCCGCGGTCGGGCACCGCTGCCCGAGAACATCGGCGTGACCGTCGACTGCGTCAGCCCGGGTTTCTGCATGGCGATGGCCGACGGCGCGAGCGCCGTACTGACGTCCGCCGGCTGGCGCAGCATCCCGCGCTCCACCTACGCCATCAACGGGTTGGCCTGCCGCACGGCGACGCTCTGCCTGTCGCACTCGTACGGCAGCCTCGTCGCCTGGGACGGTGTCGAGTGGGCGCCGACCTCGATGCAGGTCGGGGACCCGGCGTCCTCCGGGATGCTCAGCTGCGTGGGGACCGCCCGGTGCGTGGTGGCGGCCGGCGAGAAGGTGTGGTGGACCTCGTGAGGCACCGGCCCACCCCACGGGGCGGCCCGGCCGGTCGGGTGCGACGATGCCCTCATGGAGCAGGAGCGCGAGGTCCTCACGTGGGCCGACTTCGACCGGTCGATCTGGGACCTCGCGCAGCGGGTGGCCGCTGACGGCGTGCCCGACATGATCCTGTCCATCGCCCGCGGTGGACTGCTGATCGG
>DASSQL010000084.1:0-2842 GCA_035702525.1 Ornithinibacter sp.
TCACGAGGCGGCGACGCTCGACTCCTCGATCGTCGGCGCCTCGACCGGCCCGGCGCGCCACCGCTCCGGGTGTGACGCGAGCTCGAGCACGGCGAGCACGTCGCGCGGCCACACGTCGTCGTCGGTCGTGGCCAGGTCGGCGAGCGACCACCAGCGGATGTCGGCGACGGTCAGCTGCTCCTCCTCGGTGTGCGCCGCGGTGTCGACCTCGAAGGCCGGTACGCGCACCACGTAGAACACCTCGACCTGGTCGACCACCTTGTCGCTGTAGCCGTGCACGACGGTTCGGGTCAGCAGCGGCCCGACGAGGTCACCGGCCGCCACGACGAGACCGGTCTCCTCCCACAGCTCGCGCACGCCGGCCTCGAGGTCGCTCTCACCGGGGTCGACGCCGCCGCCGGGAGTCACCCACCAGTGCGCCACCGGGTCGAGCCCGAGGTCGGAGTCCTGGAAGAGCAGCATCCTGTCGGCCTCGTCGACGACGAGCACGCGCACGGCTCGCCGCTCGAACCTCGGCCGGTCCTCGGGGGCGGGCACGACGAACCCGGGCTGGCCGGGCAGGGGGTGGGTGGGCATCGCCACACGCTAACCCGACCCTGCCTACCCACCGGTAACCTCGGCGGATGCCCGACACCTACGCGCTCTACCGCTCGATGTCCGCCAGGCCCTTCGGCAAGCGGGCCTTCAGCCTGCTCTTCGCGAACAAGGCGCCCTACTTCCGCACCGTGCGGCCCCGGGTGCGAGACGTGCGCCCGCACCACGCCGAGCTGACCATCCGCAAGCGTCGCGCCGTGCAGAACCACATCGGCACCCTGCACGCGATCGCGGTGTGCAACGGGCTCGAGGCCGCGATGGGGCTGCTCGCCGAGGCCACCACGCCCGAGGACCGGCGCTGGATCCCGAAGGGGATGCAGGTCGCCTACCTCGCGAAGTCGACGACGGACCTGCTCTGCGTCGCCGAGACCGACCCGGCCGACTGGGCGCAGGTCGGCGACGTCGGAGTGCGGGTCAGGGCGGTGCGCACCGACGGCGTGGTCGTCGTCGAGGGCGTCATCACGATCTACGTCAGCGAGAAGCCGGTTCGGTGAGCCGCCGGCGCAGCCGCTCGACGTCGGCCTCGCTCCAGCCCTGGGCGTGCAGCCAGCCGGTCGCGCCGCCCCAGCCCTCGTCGACGGCGGCGAGGATCGCCTCGATCGACTCGGCCTGCGGCAGCTGGTCGGCGAGCTTCTGCCTGGCCAGCGCCGGGCCGTAGGCCTCGCGCGGCATCAGGCGCCCGACGATCTGCTCGAGGCGCTCGCCGGTGAGCACGTAGTCGGCCACGATCTCGTCGTGCGGCACACCCGCCACGTCGAGCGCCATGGCGACGACGGTGCCGGTGCGGTCCTTGCCGGCCGCGCAGTGCACCACGACGGCCCCCTCGGCGTTCGCCACGACCTCGAGGGCCGCGGCGACCGAGTCGGGGCGCTTCGCCAGGTAGCCGAGGTAGTGCCCGGCCCAGAACGACGCGTCGCGGACCGGGTCGTCACCGCGCCACGGCAGCGCCCGCGCGCCGACCGCCTCCGCGCTCTCGTCGGGTTCCTGCTCCACCATCAGCGAGTGGTGGTGGTGGGTCAGCGACTCCACCCTGCGTAGCGGCCCCGGTCCCTCCATGTGCAGCTCGGTGCCGGTGCGCAGGTCGACGACGTCGCTGACCCCGAGCTCCTCGACGAGCCGCTGCACGTCCGACTCGGACAGGTCCTGCAGGTTGTCGGAGCGGATCAACCGGCCGGATGCCGTGTGCCCGCCCCCGCGCGTCGGCAACCCCCCGAGGTCACGCATGTTGACAAGGCCGTCGAGCTCGATCCACCGGTCCGTCACCGTGTCATCGTAGGTCGGGGTACCGGGGGAGAATGGCGCGGTGCCCCGACTGCCCGACGGCGACCCCGCGCCGGTGACCGGCGAGCTGCCCTCCGAGGCCCTCGCCACCCTCGCGGGCTCGCGGCTCGGCATGTACGTGCACGTGCCGTTCTGCGCGGTGCGCTGTGGCTACTGCGACTTCAACACCTACACGCTGACCGAGCTCGGCCCGGGCGCCTCGACCTCGACCTTCGTCGACTCGGCGCTGGTCGAGCTCGACGTCGCGGCGCGCGTCCTGGGCACCGGGGCCGGCCCGGTCGACACGGTCTTCGTCGGCGGTGGCACGCCCACGCTGCTGCCGGCGGCCGACCTCGTGCGGTGCGTCGACGGCATCCGGGAGCGGTTCGGGCTCGCGCCCGACGCCGAGGTGACGACCGAGGCGAACCCCGACTCGGTCACCGCCGCCGACCTCGAGGTGCTGGCGGCGGGCGGCTTCACCCGGGTGTCGATCGGCATGCAGTCGGTGGTGCCGCACGTGCTGCGGACCCTGGAGCGCACCCACGACCCCGCTCGGGTGGCGACGGCCGTGGCCGGCGCGAAGGCGGCCGGGCTGTCGACCAGCGTCGACCTCATCTACGGCACCCCCGGCGAGAGCCTCGACGACTGGCGGTCGAGCCTCGACGCCGCTGTCGCCCTCGAGCCCGACCACGTCTCCGCCTACGCGCTCGTCGTGGAGGAGGGCACCAAGCTCGCTGCCCAGGTGCGCCGCGGTGAGGTGGCGATGCCCGAGGGTGACGACGAGGCCGACAAGTACGAGCTCGCGGACAGCCTTCTCGCACAGGCCGGTTACGGCTGGTACGAGGTGAGCAACTGGTCGCGCGACGACACCGGGCGCTGCCGCCACAACGAGGGCTACTGGCGTGGCGACGCCTGGTGGGGCGTCGGGCCGGGCGCCCACAGCCACGTCGGCGGGGTGCGCTGGTGGAACGTGAAGCACCCGAGGACG
>DASSQL010000085.1:0-2458 GCA_035702525.1 Ornithinibacter sp.
TAGGCGGGGTCCTTGACGCCGGTGGAGGCCCACAGCGGGCGCTGGGCGTGGGCCCCGTCGTCCTCCAGGGTCTGCCAGCGCGGGGTCGAGAAGACCTCCTCGTAGGCCTGGTAGGCGAGCCGGGCGTTGGCCACGGCGGCCTTGCCACGCAGGGCCTTCGCCTCGTCGGTGCCGATGGCGTCGAGCCGCGCGTCGATCTCGGTGTCGACCCGGGAGACGAAGAACGACGCGACCGAGTGCAGGCCGGACAGGTCGACCTCACCGGCTCGTGCCTTCTCCAGGCCGGCGAGGAACGCGTTCATGACCGCGCGGTAGCGGTCGAGCGCGAAGATCAGCGTCACGTTGACCGAGATGCCGGCGCCCATCACCTCGGTGATGGCGGGCAGGCCCTCGATGGTGGCGGGGATCTTGATCAGCACGTTCGGGCGGTCGACCGCGGCCGAGAGCGCCTTGGCCTCCTCGATCGTCCGCGCGGTGTCGTGGGCCAGCCGCGGGTCGACCTCGATCGACACCCGGCCGTCCTGGCCACCAGTGGCCTCGTAGACCGGCAGGAACAGGTCGCACGCGTCGCGGACGTCCTGGGTCGTGAGGGCGAACACGGCCTCGTCGACGGTCTTCCCGGCATCCGCGAGCTCGCGCACCTGGGCGTCGTAGGCGTGCCCCTCGGACAGGGCGGCCTGGAAGATCGACGGGTTCGTGGTGACCCCGACGACCCCCTTGGTGTCGATGAGCTCCTGGAGGTTGCCCGAGGTCAGGCGCTCCCGGGACAGGTCGTCGAGCCAGATGGAGACGCCGTTGGCGGCGAGGTCGTGCAGGGCGGTGCTGGTCATGGGGGTGCTCACTTCCTGGCCGAGGCCGCGCTCTTGCGGCTCGGCGCGCGTGATGTGCCGACGTCGGTACCGGAGGCCTTGCGGGCCCGCGGCGCGGTGTCGTCGACGGCGGGGACCTGCCCGGCCCTCCGCGCCGCCGTGAGGGAGTCCTTCGCGGCCTTGACGACGGCCTCGGGCGTGAACCCGAACTCGCGGAACAGGGTTGCGGCGTCGGCCGAGGCACCGAAGTGCTCGATGCTGATGCAGCGGCCGGAGTCACCGACGAGGTCGTGCCAGCCCATCGCCACGCCCGCCTCGACACTGACGCGAGCCCGCACGGAGGGCGGCAGGACCTTGTTCTGGTAGGAGCGCGGTTGCTCCTCGAACCATTCCCGGCACGGCATCGAGACCACGCGGGTGCCGATGCCGGCCTTCTCGAGCCGGAGGCGGGCCTCCAGGGCCAGCGAGACCTCGGAGCCGGTCGCGATGATCACGACCTCGGGGTCGCCGGAGGCGGCGTCGATCAGGACGTAGGCGCCCTTGCCGACGCCCGTGGCCTTGGCGTGCTCGGTGCGGTCGACGACCGGGAGGTTCTGCCGCGACAGGGCCAGGCCGGCGGGGCGGCCACGACGGAGGACCTCGGCCCACGCCTGGGCGGTCTCGTTGGCGTCGGCCGGGCGCACCACGGCCAGGCCCGGCATCGCGCGCAGGGCCGCGAGGTGCTCGATCGGCTGGTGCGTCGGGCCGTCCTCGCCCAGGCCGATCGAGTCGTGCGTCCACACGAACGTGACCGGCAGCTGCTGGATGGCGGCCAGGCGCACCGCGGGGCGCATGTAGTCGGAGAAGACCAGGAAGGTGCCGCCGTAGGGGCGGGTCATGCCCTCGAGCGCGATGCCGTTGAGGATCATGCCCATGGCGTTCTCGCGGATGCCGAAGTGCAGGGTGCGCCCGTAGGGGCCGCCCTTCCACTCGTGGGTCTGCTTGCCCTTGGGGATGAACGAGGCCTCGCCGGCCATCGTCGTGTTGTTCGACTCGGCGAGGTCGGCGGAGCCGCCCCACAGCTCGGGCAGCTCGCCGGCGAGCGCGCCGAGCACCTTGCCGGACGCCGCGCGCGTCGCCAGGCCCTTGGCGTCGGCCGGGAACACCGGGAGCGCCTTCTCGAAGCCGTCGGGCAGGCGGGCGTCGACGAGGCGGTCGAGCAGGGCGGCGCGGTCGGTGTTGGCCTTGCGCCACGCCGCGTAGCGCTTGTTCCACGCCTGGTGGGCGGCCTTGCCGCGCTTCTTCACCTCACGGGTGTGGGCGAGCACGCCGCGGTCGACCTCGAAGGTCTTGGCCGGGTCGAAGCCGAGCAGCTGCTTGGTGGCGGCGATCTCGTCGGCACCGAGCGCGGACCCGTGCGACTTGCCGGTGCCGCGGGCCGTGGGGGCCGGCCAGGCGATGACGGTGTGCAGGCGCACGAGGGTCGGCTTGGTGCGCGACTTCTTGCTCTTCTCGAGCGCGGCGAGCAGCGTGTCGACGTCCTCGGTGTAGTCGGCGGTGCCGGCCGGGTTGGTCGAGCGGCGCCAGTCGATGTCGACGACGTCCCACCCGTAGGCCTCGTAGCGCTTGGCGACGTCCTCGCTGAACGAGATGTCGGTGTCGTCCTCGAT
>DASSQL010000086.1:0-2049 GCA_035702525.1 Ornithinibacter sp.
GTACTTCGGGTGGCCCGCGATCGAGTAGGCCAGCGTGGACTTGCCGGACCCGTTCGGGCCCATGATGGCGTGCGTCTCGCCGGAGCGGATCGTCAGGGTGACGCCGCGGAGGATCTCCTTGGAGCCCTCCTCGGTGTCGACGGAGACGTGGAGGTCCTTGATCTCAAGGGTGGACATGCGTGACTCAGCTCTCCTCGGACAGGGCGACGAAGACGTCGTCACCCTCGATGCGGACGGTGTGGACGGCGATGGGGACGATGGCCGGGGGGCCGGACGGCTCGCCGGTGCGCAGGTCGAAGCGCGAGCCGTGCAGCCAGCACTCGAGGGTGCAGTCGTCGAGCTCGCCCTCGGACAGCGAGACGTTGGCGTGGGTGCAGGTGTCGTCGACGCAGCGCAGGACGCCGTCGCCGGTGCGCACCAGGGTGACCCGCCGACCCTCGATCTCGGCGAGCACCGGGCCCTCGGCGGGCAGCTCGTCGAGCCGGCAGACCCGCACGAACCCGGTGTCGGTCAGCTGTTCGCTCACGCGGCACCCCCGGCGGGCTCGCGCTCGGCGACGTTCCCGGCGAGCTCGCGCTCGATGGCGGTCATCAGGCGGTCCTGGACCTCGGGCACGCCGATCCGGCCGACGACGCCGGCGAAGAACCCGCGCACGACGAGGCGGCGGGCCTCGTCCTCGGGGATGCCGCGCGCCATCAGGTAGAACAGCTGCTGGTCGTCGAACCGCCCTGTGGCGGAAGCGTGCCCGGCACCCTTGATCTCGCCGGTCTCGATCTCGAGGTTCGGCACCGAGTCGGCGCGGGCGCCCTCGGTGAGCACCAGGTTGCGGTTGAGCTCGTAGGTGTCGGTGCCCTCGGCGCTCGCGCGGATGAGCACGTCGCCCACCCACACGGTGTGCGCGGTGTCGCCCTGCAGCGCACCCTTGTACTCGACGTTGGAGCGGCACTGCGGCGCCCCGTGGTCGACGAACAGGCGGTGCTCGAGGTGCTGGCCGGCATCCGCGAAGTAGACGCCCAGGCCCTCGAAGGAGCCACCGGGGCCGGCGTACGTGGCGTTGGTGTTGAACCGGACGATGCCGCCGCCGATCGACACGGCGATGTGCCGCACCGCGGCGTCGCGGCCGATGACCAGGTCGTGCTGCGCCAGGTGGTGCGCGTCGTCGTCCCACTCCTGCACGGTCACCAAGGTGACCTGCGCGCCGTTGCCGGCGACGACCGAGACGACCTCGCTGTACTCGGAGGTGCCCGAGTGCTCGAGCACGACCGTGGCACGGGCGAACCGGCCGACCCGCACGAGCAGCAGGCCGTGGACGACCTCGTGCTTCGTGCCGGCGAGCCGGATGCGCAGCGGCTCGTCGAGCTCGGCGTCGGCGGGGACGTCGAGCACGAGCGCCTCGCCGGCGTGCGCCGCGGCGACCGCGGCGGCCCGGTCACCCGGGGCCGGGGCGCCGCTGGCGCGCCACTCGTCGATGCTGATCGTCGACAGGGTCACGCCCTCGGGCAGGTCGTGGCTGAGGTCGAGGTGCGCGGGGGTGGACTCGTCGTGGAAGAGCGCGCCCAGCCGGTCGACGGGCGTGAACCGCCACTCCTCCTCGCGGCCCGTGGGCTGCGGGAAGTCGGCGACGGCGTACGACGTCGTGCGCTCGGCCCGCGACTGGTTCGGGACCATCGTCGCGGCGCTGTCGGTGTGGGCGCCCGCGGTGGGGCGCTGGGGGGTCAGCAGGGACATGCTCAGCCCACTGCTCCTTCCATCTGGAGCTCGATGAGGCGGTTGAGCTCGAGGGCGTACTCCATCGGGAGCTCCTTGGCGATGGGCTCGACGAAGCCGCGCACGATCATCGCCATCGCCTCCTCCTCGGTCATGCCTCGGGACATCAGGTAGAACATCTGGTCCTCGGACACCTTGGACACGGTGGCCTCGTGGCCCATCTGCACGTCGTCCTCGCGGATGTCGACGTAGGGGTAGGTGTCGGAGCGGCTGATCGTGTCGACGAGCAGGGCGTCGCAGACGACCGAGCTCTTCGAGCCGTGCGCGCCCTCCATGATCTGG